>NZ_JBMDIO010000029.1:0-64779 GCF_057808725.1 Novosphingobium sp. FG90 | reverse complement strand
ACGTCAGCGCCAAACCCGATACCCTCGGTGAGTCAGATTCCACAGGTTTTGGTATGAATGCAAACATTCAACCTCTCGAAAGTGCGGCAATTGTGTGATGCGGTAACCGGCAGGCTTCAGTAATCGAACTCGCGCCGTCGAAGGTGGGGCAAGGGGGTGTAGTAGTCGCTTCCTATGTCAATCTTGACCCCATCCCCCCAATCCCCTAAAGGCGCGCATCCCTCGCGGGCTTGCTCGCGGTGGATATACAGAGCTGAACATTGCCGTTCCGGCGCGTTTCTCGCAGCTTTTCCGTGGCTTTCGGGCCTCGCCAAGCGGGGAGGCACGGATCGCTCCCTTCATCCGAATCGGGTGAGGGCGCATCCCTCGGGCGGGCGGCAAAGTAATCCGGCAGCGCTCATCGGCGGCCGGGTGGAGTGTTTTTCGGCTCACGGGTGCGGCCTTCCTCGTTGAACGAGGGGGCGGAGCAAACCGATGGCGGTCCCAGTCCCCCAAGTTTTCTTGGCGCTGGGATGACTGCCTCGCGGTTTTCCTCCTGCATCGCGTGATCGTCTACTCTTCTCCCGTCATCGCAGTTGTGGCCCTCCCGGCCCGGTGACCACCGGGGTGCGACGGGTCGATACCGATGGTTTCGGTGTCGATCCATCGCACTCCCATTTGAAAGAAGAGTATAGATGCCCACTATCAACCAGCTGGTCCGCAAGGGCCGCGAACCGCAGAAGGCCAAGTCCAAGGTTCCTGCGATGGAGCAGAACCCGCAGAAGCGCGGCGTCTGCACCCGCGTCTACACGACCACCCCGAAGAAGCCGAACTCGGCGCTTCGCAAGGTCGCCAAGGTGCGCCTGACCAACAGCCGCGAAGTCATCTCGTACATCCCGGGTGAAGGCCACAACCTGCAGGAGCACTCGGTCGTGCTCATCCGCGGCGGCCGCGTCCGCGATCTTCCCGGCGTTCGCTACCACATCCTGCGCGGCGTGCTCGACACCCAGGGCGTCAAGGATCGCAAGCAGAGCCGCTCGAAGTACGGCGCCAAGCGTCCGAAGTAAGCCGTAGGCGTGGCCTGCCACGCCGTAATCTGCACGGTGATGAATTTACCGGCCGGTGATGCTCACGCTCCCGCCCGAAAGAACAAGGAATATCAACGATGTCACGTCGTCGTCGTCCCGAGAAGCGGGAAATCCTGCCTGATCCGAAGTTCGGGGATCTCATCCTGTCCAAGTTCATGAACAACCTCATGTACGACGGCAAGAAGTCGGTCGCCGAAGCGATCGTCTACGGTGCCATGGAAACCATGGAAACCCGCGCCAAGTCGGACCCGATCCAGCTGTTCCACGACGCCCTCAACAACGTCGCGCCGCAGATCGAAGTGCGTTCGCGCCGCGTCGGCGGTGCGACCTACCAGGTCCCCGTCGAGGTTCGTCCCGAGCGTGCGCAGGCTCTCGCCATCCGCTGGCTGATCACCGCCGCGCGCAACCGTCCCGAGACCACCATGTCGGCACGCCTCTCGGGCGAGCTGCTGGATGCCTCGAACAACCGCGGCAACGCGGTCAAGAAGCGCGAAGACACGCACCGCATGGCGGACGCGAACCGCGCCTTCTCGCACTACCGCTGGTAATGTGCTGAGTGTGCGCCCGGATGAGTTGGTCATTCGGGCGTCATACTTTTATTTCAGGGGGCGAGGGTCTATCTGAAGGCCGCTCTCGCTCCCGAAACCCTCGCTAAGGATTCTCCCATGGCACGCAGCCATCCGCTGAATATGTACCGTAACATCGGTATCATGGCGCACATCGACGCTGGCAAGACCACGACGACCGAGCGCATCCTCTACTACACCGGCAAGTCCTACAAGATCGGCGAAGTCCACGACGGCGCTGCGACCATGGACTGGATGGAGCAGGAGCAGGAACGCGGCATCACGATCACCTCGGCTGCCACCACCTGCTTCTGGACCGCAGAGGGCCAGGAATACCGCATCAACATCATCGACACCCCGGGCCACGTCGACTTCACCATCGAAGTCGAACGCTCGCTGCGCGTGCTCGACGGTGCGGTTGCGTGCTTCGACGGCGTTGCCGGCGTGGAACCGCAGTCGGAAACCGTATGGCGCCAGGCCGACAAGTACGGCGTACCGCGTATGTGCTTCATCAATAAGCTGGACCGTACCGGCGCGAACTTCAAGTATTGCGTTCAGTCGATCATCGATCGTCTTGGTGCCACTCCTGCGGTGCTTTACATTCCTATTGGTCTGGAAGCCGACCTCAAGGGTCTCGTTGACTTGGTGCACAACCGCGCGATCGTCTGGAAGGATGAGTCGCTTGGTGCCGAATTCTTCTACGAAGAGATTCCGGCTGAGCTGGCTGACGAAGCCGCCGAGTACCGCATGAAGCTCATCGAACTCGCCGTCGAGCAGGACGACGAGGCGATGGAAGCGTACCTCGAAGGCAACGAGCCCGACGTCGCGACGCTCAAGAAGCTGATCCGCAAGGGTACGCTGGGCCATGCGTTCGTGCCGGTCGTCTGTGGTTCGGCGTTCAAGAACAAGGGCGTTCAGCCCCTGCTCGACGCCGTCGTCGACTACCTGCCTTCGCCGCTCGACATCGAAGACGTCCAGGGCGTCAAGGTCGACAGCGACGAGCCGGACAGCCGCCCGCCTTCGGACGACGCGCCGTTCTCGTCGCTCGCGTTCAAGGTCATGAACGACCCGTTCGTGGGCTCGCTCACCTTCTGCCGCATCTATTCGGGCACGCTCTCGAAGGGTTCGTACCTGAACTCGGTGAAGGGCAAGAAGGAAAAGGTTGGCCGTATCCTCGAGATGCACGCCAACGAGCGTAAGGACATCGAAGAAGCCTACGCAGGCGACATCGTTGCCCTTGCTGGCATGAAGGAAACCACCACGGGCGACACGCTCTGCGCCGAACGCGCGCCGATCGTGCTCGAACGCATGGAATTCCCCGAGCCGGTCATCGAACTGTCGGTGGAACCCAAGACCAAGGCCGACCAGGAGAAGATGGGCATCGCGCTCAACCGTCTCTCGGCCGAGGATCCCTCGTTCCGCGTCTCGACCGACCACGAGTCGGGCCAGACCATCATCAAGGGCATGGGCGAACTTCACCTGGACATCATCGTCGACCGCATGCGTCGCGAGTTCAAGGTCGAAGCCAACGTCGGCGCACCGCAGGTCGCTTACCGCGAATACCTCGGCAAGCCGGTGGATGTGGACTACACCCACAAGAAGCAGTCGGGTGGTACCGGTCAGTTCGGCCGCGTGAAGGTCAAGGTCACGCCGGGCGAGCGCGGTTCGGGCATCACCTTCAAGGACGAGATCAAGGGCGGTAACATTCCGAAGGAATATATCCCCGCGATCGAAAAGGGCATGCGCGAAACCGCTGCCTCGGGCTCGCTGGTCGGCTTCCCGATCATCGACTTCGAAATCGTCCTCTACGACGGTTCGTACCACGACGTCGACTCGAGCGCCCTGGCGTTCGAAATCGCCGGTCGCGGTGCCATGCGTGAAGTCGCCCAGAAGGCCGGCATCAAGCTGCTCGAACCGATCATGAAGGTCGAGGTCGTGACCCCGGAAGAGTTCATGGGCGACGTCATCGGCGACCTCAACTCGCGTCGTGGCCAGATCCAGGGCACCGACAGCCGCGGTAACGCACAGGTCGTGGAGGCGAACACGCCGCTCGCGAACATGTTCGGTTACGTGAACTCGCTGCGCTCCTTCACCCAGGGCCGCGCGAACTACTCGATGATCTTCTCCCACTATGACGAAGTCCCGGCGAACGTCGCGGCCGAAGTCAAGGAGAAGCTCGCCTAAGGGCGGGCGGGATCAAGCATACTCTTGCCTGACGGCAGGATTGGTTATAGGGGCGGCGCCTGCATCCGCGGGCTCCGCTCCGATACCCCGCAGATTCGAAATCAAGACGAAAGAAGGTTTGAAAGATGGCCAAGGCTAAATTTGAGCGGAACAAGCCGCACTGCAACATCGGCACCATCGGTCACGTCGACCACGGCAAGACCACGTTGACCGCGGCGATCACCAAGGTGATGTCGGAGACCTTCGGCGGTGAAGCCGTTGACTTCGCAAACATCGACAAGGCTCCCGAAGAGCGCGAGCGCGGCATCACCATCTCGACCGCACACGTCGAGTACGAGACCGATGCCCGTCACTACGCGCACGTCGACTGCCCGGGTCACGCTGACTACGTCAAGAACATGATCACCGGTGCCGCCCAGATGGACGGCGCGATCCTCGTCGTGAACGCTGCTGACGGCCCGATGCCGCAGACCCGCGAGCACATCCTGCTCGCCCGCCAGGTCGGCGTGCCGCAGCTGGTCGTGTACATGAACAAGGTCGACCAGGTCGATGACGAAGAGCTCCTCGAGCTCGTCGAACTCGAAGTTCGTGAACTGCTCTCGTCGTATGACTTCGACGGCGACAACATCCCCGTCGTCAAGGGTTCGGCTCTGGCCGCTCTCGAAGGCCGTGACGACAACATCGGCAAGAGCTCGATCCTCGAACTGATGAAGGCCGTTGACGACTTCATCCCGCAGCCGCCCCGCCCGACCGACAAGCCCTTCCTGATGCCCGTCGAAGACGTGTTCTCGATCTCGGGCCGTGGTACGGTTGTGACCGGCCGCGTCGAGACCGGCATCGTCAAGGTTGGTGAGGAAGTCGAAGTCGTCGGCATCCGCAACACCCAGAAGACCACCGTCACCGGCGTCGAAATGTTCCGCAAGCTGCTCGACCAGGGCGAAGCCGGCGACAACATCGGTGCACTGGTTCGCGGTCTGAAGCGTGAAGACGTCGAGCGCGGTCAGGTTCTGGCCAAGCCCGGCACCGTGACCCCGCACACCGAGTTCTCGGCAGAAGTCTACGTTCTGTCGAAGGACGAAGGCGGCCGTCACACCCCGTTCTTCGCGAACTACCGTCCGCAGTTCTACTTCCGCACCACCGACGTGACCGGCGAAGTGATCCTCCCCGAGGGCACCGAGATGGTCATGCCCGGCGACAACGTTTCGCTGTCGGTCAAGCTGATCGCTCCGATCGCCATGGACGAAGGTCTGCGCTTCGCAATTCGCGAAGGCGGCCGCACCGTCGGCTCGGGCGTCGTTGCCTCGATCACGAAGTAATTCGTCGATCGGCCAACAACGGCTGAAAGTGATTGGCCCGGCGTCTCGAAAGAGGCGCCGGGCTTTTCGCGTTTAGGGGGCGGTTGGACCGCTTCTCCCCGCCCGCTCAGGCTGAGCCTGTCGAAGCCCCTGCGGCGTGGCGCTGTGGCTCCCCATGCTTCGACAAGCTCAGCATGAGCGGGGTGTGGGTGACCTGTGTGCGTTGCAACCTTCAGGGCTGCCGCAGCTCACCCTGTGCAATCTTCCATGCATCCGAGCCCTTGGGCGCTTCGGGGATGGATTTCAGGTCGATATAATAGACCGGTTCGGGCACCCGGCCGAACGGTATGGTGATGCACGGGCCAAGGCAGCCGGGCAGGTTCCACAAGTCCGGCGGGTGCAGCGCGCCGTCGCGGGTGCTTTCGTCCACGGACTTCGAGGCCGGAACCCGTTCGCTGGTGCCGTCTCCTCCGTGAGAGCACACGACGATGGTGCCGTCGTTGCCGCCGTTGCTGGCGCGAGCGGCGGCAAGGCAGGCATCGTCAACCGGCCCGCCTTTCGGATCAGGCAGGCCGACGTGGGCGGTAAGAACGTCCGTATCATCGAGGTCGATGGGAATTTCGCTCCCGGTGGGGCCGTAGGCAGAGCCAGCGGCGGCAGGCGCGGAAGCAAGGCAAGCGAGGGTCAGCGCGGCGAGCGCGCTGGAAATTGTCGTGATCGTGGAGGGCATTGGCAGCGGCTTCTGTTAGGCGTCGCGCGATCAACCTAGGGAGTGGATCGGCCGCAGGGAAGGGCGCTTGCGATGAACCGCACCGGCCGCCGCCGAAAACCTGCCGATCCGCGTAAAATCAGGGCTTGCCCGACTCGCCCTTGGCGTGTAGGGGCGCGGTTCGAATTTGACGGGACCTCGTGTCCTATGGCTCTTTCTCATCGGTAGGTTATGGAAGCTCAGAACATCCGCATTCGCCTGAAGGCGTTTGACCATCGCGTTCTCGACCAGGCAACTGGCGAAATCGCTGACACGGCTCGTCGTACCGGCGCGCTGATTCGTGGGCCCATTCCCCTGCCGACCAAGATCGAGAAGTTCACGGTCAACCGTGGTCCGCACATCGACAAGAAGTCGCGTGAGCAGTTCGAAGTCCGCACCTACAAGCGCCTGCTTGACATCGTGCAGCCGAACGCCGCTACCGTCGACGCTCTGATGAAGCTGGACCTCGCTGCCGGCGTGAACGTCGAGATCAAGCTGGCCTGAAGCCGGTTTAACGGGGTGATCTGAAAAGGTCGCCCCGATGGTCCTTTCCGATCGGACCTTAACTAGATCGAGGACTATCTTGTCGGCTTTCGCTAAGCCGGCTTTGCAGGGAGAAACCTGCAGAGACAGCGCCCTGAGGGAAAAGCCCGAAGGGACACAAGGGATACCTCCGGCGGCGCCTTCGGGTTTCGTTCGGGAATGCGTCCCCCGTCTCGCTTCCGAGGTCCGCAAGGGCCGGCAGGGAGCACCTGACCCGGACGGGGTTCGTATCACACACAGGGTTGGACATGCGTGCGGGGGATGGTCCTGCGTACGCCTCTGTAAGGAGTAAGGTCATGCGTACCGGCGTGATCGCAAAGAAAGTCGGGATGACCCGCCTGTTCCAGGAGGACGGTCGCCACGTGCCCGTCACCGTCCTGGCGCTGGAGGATTGCCAGGTCGTCTCTGTCCGTACCGAAGAACGTGACGGCTACGTCGCCGTTCAGCTCGGCGCGGGCGAAGCCAAGCAGAAGAACGTTGCCAAGCCGCAGCGTGAGCACTTCGCCAAGGCTCAGGTTCCCCTCAAGATGCGCGTCGCGGAATTCCGCGTCGCCGACGACGCCCTCCTCGAGGTTGGCGCGACGATTGCGGCTTCGCACTTCGTCCCGGGCCAGCTCGTCGACGTGGGCGGCCACACCCAGGGTAAGGGCTTCCAGGGCGCTATGAAGCGCTGGGGCTTCGGCGGTATGCGCGCCACCCACGGTGTGTCGATCTCGCACCGTGCGCACGGTTCGACGGGTAACCGTCAGGATCCGGGCAAGGTGTTCAAGAACAAGAAGATGGCCGGCCACATGGGCGACCGTCAGCGCACCCAGCAGAACCTCGAAATCGTCCGCGTGGACGACGAGCGTGGCCTGATCTTCGTCAAGGGCTCGGTCCCGGGCGCGAAGAACACCTGGCTCACCGTTGCGGACGCCGTCAAGGTCGACCGCCACGCCGAGGCTCCGTACCCCGCCGGCATCAAGTCGGTGACCAACGACACGGCCGCTGCCGACACGCCTGCTGAAACCGCGGCGCCCGAAGCGACCGAAGGCCAGGAGGGCTAATCATGAAGGTTCAGGTCCTCAACATCGACGGCACTGCCGGCAAGGGCGACATCGAACTGTCGGACGACGTGTTCGGTCTCGAGCCGCGCGCCGACATCCTGCACCGCGTCGTCACCTGGCAGCTCGAGAACCGTCGCGGCATCGCCCGCGCGACCCGCGAGCGTTCGGAAGTCGCACGCACCGGCAAGAAGTTCGGCAACCAGAAGGGTGGTGGTACCGCTCGTCACGGCGACCGCGCTGCTCCGGTGTTCATCGGCGGTGGTAAGGCTCACGGTGCACGTCGCCGCGAGTTCAACATCTCGCTCAACAAGAAGATCCGTGCGCTCGGTCTGAAGATGGCTCTTTCGGCCAAGGCTCAGAACGGCCTCGTGATCGTCGACTCGCTCGACATCGCCGACGCGAAGACCAAGGCTCTGGCCGGTCAGCTCGCCAAGGCGAACTTCGGCAAGAAGGTTCTCGTCATGGACGGCGAGCAGGTCAACGAGGGCTTCGCTCTCGCAGCCCGCAACATCGTCGGCGTGAACGTTCTCCCGGCCGTCGGCGCGAACGTCTACGACATCCTGAAGCATGATACGCTGGTGCTGACGCGCGCCGCTGTCGAAAAGCTGGAGGCGCGTTTCAATGGCTAAGACCATCGACATCCGTCACTACGACGTCATCCTTGCTCCGCACATCACCGAGAAGTCGACCCTGCTTTCCGAGCAGAACGCGGTTGTCTTCAAGGTGGCCGACAAGGCGACCAAGCCCGAGATCAAGGCTGCCGTCGAGGCACTCTTCGAAGTCAAGGTGACCGGCGTGAACACGCTCGTCGTCAAGGGCAAGACCAAGCGCTGGCGCGGTAAGGCTTACCGCCGCAGCGACGTGAAGAAGGCGATCGTCACGCTGGCCGAAGGCCAGTCGATTGACATCACCGAAGGCGCGCGGGGTTAATTTCCGATGGCACTCAAGCATTATAACCCGACCAGCCCCGCACGCCGCGGCCTGGTCCTCGTCGACAAGTCGTCGCTCTGGAAGGGCAAGCCCCTCAAGGCGCTGACCGAAGGCAAGAGCAAGACCGGCGGCCGCAACAACAAGGGTCACGTGACCTCGCGCGGCATCGCTGGCGGCCACAAGCAGAAGTACCGCTTCATCGACTTCAAGCGTCGCAAGTGGGACATGGAAGCCACCGTGGAGCGTATCGAATACGATCCCAACCGCACCGCGTTCATCGCGCTGGTGAAGTACACGGACGGCGAACTGACCTACATCATCGCGCCGCAGCGTCTCGCAGTCGGTGACGTGATCGTCGCCGGCGAGAAGACCGACGTGAAGCCGGGCAACGCCATGCTTCTGTCCCAGATGCCGGTCGGCACGATCTGCCACAACGTCGAGATGAAGCCTGAAAAGGGCGGCCAGATCGCACGTTCGGCAGGGACCTATGTCCAGGTCGTCGGTCGTGACCGCGGCATGGTCATCGTCCGCCTGAACTCGGGCGAGCAGCGCTACCTGCGCGGCGATTGCATGGGCACGGTTGGCGCGGTCTCGAACCCCGACAACTCGAACCAGACCCTCGCCAAGGCCGGTCGCGGTCGCTGGCTGGGTCGTCGTCCGCTTACCCGCGGCGTCGCCAAGAACCCGGTCGACCACCCGCACGGTGGTGGTGAAGGCCGTACCTCGGGTGGTCGTCACCCGGTTACGCCCTGGGGCAAGCCGACCAAGGGTGCCCGCACCCGCAACAACAAGCAGACGGACAAGCTCATCATCCGTTCGCGTCACGCCAAGAAGAAGAGGTAAGTCACGATGGCACGTTCCGTCTGGAAAGGCCCCTTCGTCGACCTCTACCTTCTCAAGAAGGCCGAAGTCGCGCAGGATGCCGGCAGCCGCGCTGGTCCGATCAAGACCTGGTCGCGTCGCTCCACCATTCTCCCGCAGTTCGTTGGTCTCACCTTCCAGGTGTACAACGGGCACAAGTTCATTCCCGTTGCGGTCAACGAGGACATGGTCGGTCACAAGCTGGGTGAGTTCGCTCCCACCCGCTCGTTCCCCGGCCACGCCGCCGACAAGAAGGGCAAGCGCAAGTGAGCAAGCAAGCAGCACCCCGCCGCGTAGGTGACAAGGAAGCTCTTGCGGTCAACACGAACATTCGTGGTTCGGCCCAGAAGCTCAACCTTGTCGCTGCCCTGATCCGCGGCATGCGCGCGGAAGACGCGATGAACGTCCTGGCCTTCTCCAAGAAGGCCATGGCGGTCGACGCCCGCAAGGTTCTCGCCTCGGCGATCGCCAACGCGGAAAACAACCACAACCTCGACGTCGACGCTCTCGTCGTCGCCGAGGCGTCGGTCGGCAAGTCGGTGACCATGAAGCGTTTCCACGCTCGTGGTCGCGGCAAGTCCACGCGCATCCTGAAGCCGTTTTCGCGCCTGCGGATCGTCGTTCGCGAAGTCGAGGAGGCCTGATCCATGGGTCATAAGAGCAATCCGATCGGTCTGCGCCTGCAGATCAACCGTACCTGGGACAGCCGTTGGTTCGCCGAAGGCCGGGACTACGGCAAGCTGCTTGAGGAAGACCTCAAGATCCGCAAGTTCATCATCGAGACCCTGCCGCAGGCTGCGATCTCGAAGGTGGTGATCGAGCGTCCGGCCAAGCTGTGCCGCATCTCGATCTTCGCTGCCCGTCCCGGTGTCATCATCGGCAAGAAGGGCGCGGACATCGAGAAGCTGCGCAAGCAGCTGGCCGCGATGACCTCGAGCGAAGTGAAGCTGAACATCGTCGAAATCCGCAAGCCGGAAGTCGACGCCAAGCTGATCGCCCAGGGTATCGCCGACCAGCTGATCCGCCGCGTGGCGTTCCGCCGTGCGATGAAGCGCGCGATGCAGTCCGCCATGCGTCTGGGTGCCGAAGGCATCAAGATCATGTGCGGCGGCCGTCTCGGCGGCGCTGAAATCGCCCGTCTGGAGCAGTACCGCGAAGGTCGCGTTCCGCTTCACACGCTGCGTGCGAACATCGACTATGCCGCTGCCGAGGCGCTGACCGCCTACGGTATCATCGGCATCAAGGTGTGGGTCTTCAAGGGCGAGATCCTTGGTCACGACCCGATGGCGCAGGATCGACTGATGATGGAGGCTCAGACCTCCGGCGTCCGTCCGGCCCGCTGAGTCTAGGATAGAGTTAGCACCATGCTGCAACCGAAAAAGACCAAGTTCCGCAAGGCCTTCAAGGGCCGGATCAAGGGCGACGCCAAGGGTGGCACCGACCTGAACTTCGGTTCCTACGGCCTCAAGGCCATGGAGCCCGAGCGGATCACCGCACGCCAGATCGAAGCGGCCCGCCGCGCGATCACCCGTCACCTCAAGCGCCAGGGTCGTCTCTGGATCCGCGTCTTCCCGGACGTGCCGGTTTCGAAGAAGCCTGCCGAAGTCCGTCAGGGTAAGGGCAAGGGTTCGGTCGAATACTGGGCGGCCCGCGTCAAGCCCGGCCGTATCCTGTTCGAAGTGGACGGTGTTGCCGGCCAGCTCGCCGCCGAGGCTTTCAGCCGCGCCGCGATGAAGCTGCCGATCAAGACCAAGGTCGTCGCCCGCCTCGGTGACACCTCGCACCTGGGAGGCGAATAATGGCCAAGACCGAAGATCTTCGCGCCAAGACCGACGACCAGCTGACCGCTGACCTCGTCGATCTCAAGCGCGAGCAGTTCAACCTGCGTTTCCAGGCTGCTACGAGCCAGCTCGAAGCCCCGGCACGCATCAAGGAAGTCCGTCGCGACATCGCCCGCATCAAGACGCTCCAGGCTGAGCGTTCCGCCGCGGCGAAGGCGTAAGGAGAAACACGATGCCCAAGCGTATTCTTAGCGGGACTATCGTCTCCGACAAGACGGACAAGACCGTGACCGTGCTCGTCGAGCGCAAGGTGAAGCACCCCCTTTACGGGAAGATCATCCGCCGCTCGAAGAAGTACCACGCCCACGACGAGGACAACGCCTTCAAGACCGGCGAGAAAGTCCGGATCGAGGAGACGGCGCCTTACTCGAAGACCAAGACCTGGAAGGTTCTTGACCGTCTTCAGGCGAGCAAGGGTACGGCACTCGAAGCCGAGGTTTGATCCTCCGCTAAGATCGAAGCCGGGGCTGCAAGGTCCCGGCTTTGGCCTTACCTGACACAAGTGTTGACCTTCGCGGGTGAATGCGGCAAAGGGCCGCCTTCGCCCGCGCAGGGCGACTCGGGCCTCTTCGGGGGCCTGTCTTTTTAGGAACTGCCGGACTGGTTCCGGCAAGCCAGATGAGAAGGACTCGGATCGATGATCCAGATGCAATCCAATCTCGACGTGGCGGACAACAGCGGCGCAAAGCGCGTCCAGTGCATCAAGGTACTGGGTGGCTCCAAGCGTCGTTTCGCCGGCGTCGGCGACATCATCGTGGTGTCGATCAAGGAGGCGCAGCCCCGCGCTCGCGTCAAGAAGGGCGACGTTCACCGTGCTGTGATCGTGCGCACCCGCAAGGACGTGCGCCGCACGGACGGCAGCGTGATCCGCTTCGACAGCAATGCTGCCGTGCTGATCAACAAGAACGAGGAGCCGATCGGCACCCGTATCTTCGGCCCCGTGGTGCGCGAACTGCGCGGCCGTGGCTTCATGAAGATCATCTCGCTCGCGCCGGAGGTGCTGTAATGGCCGCCGCTAAGATCAAGAAGGGTGACTCCGTCGTCGTCCTGTCCGGCAAGGATAAGGGCCGCACCGGCACCGTGCTGCAGGTTCAGCCCAAGGACGGCAAGGTTGTCGTCGAAGGCGTGAACGTTGCCACCAAGCACCGCAAGCCCACCCAGCAGAACCCGCAGGGCGGCATCGACCGCGTTCCCGCGCCGATGCACATCAGCAAGGTCGCTGTTGCGGACAAGGACGGCAAGCCGACCCGCGTTCGCTTCGAAATCAAGGACGGCGTCAAGGTCCGCGTGGCCGTGAAGTCCGGGGAGACGATCGATGGCTGAGCAGTACACTCCGCGTCTGCGCACGAAGTTCGACGCTGAAATCGCGAAGGCGATGACCGAGAAGTTCGGTTACAAGAACGTGATGGAAATCCCGAAGATCGAGAAGATCACGCTCAACATGGGCGTCGGTGAAGCCAGCCAGGACAAGAAGAAGGTCCAGACTGCCGCTGCCGAGATGGAACTCATCGCCGGTCAGAAGCCCGTCATCACCAAGGCCCGCAAGTCGATCGCACAGTTCAAGCTGCGCGAAGGCATGCCGATCGGCTGCAAGGTGACGCTCCGCCGCGAGCGCATGTACGAGTTCCTGGATCGTCTCGTCACGATCGCGATGCCCCGCATCCGCGACTTCCGTGGCCTGAACCCCAAGTCGTTCGACGGCCGTGGCAACTACGCCATGGGCCTGAAGGAGCAGATCATCTTCCCGGAGATCAGCTACGACAAGATCGACAAGGTTCGTGGCATGGACATCATCGTGACCACCACCGCGAAGACCGACGACGAAGCGCGCGAGCTGCTGCGTCTGTTCGGTTTCCCGTTCCCGGCTGAAGAGTCGGAACAGCAGGAGGCGGCGTGAGCCGCTGAGGAAGAGAGCTTAAGTCCATGGCGAAACTGAGTTCCGTGAACAAGAATGAGCGTCGCAAGAAGCTCGTCAAGAAGTATGCAGGCAAGTATGAACGCCTCAAGGCGGTCGCTGACGATCAGTCGCTCGATGAAACCGAGCGTCTCATTGCTCGCCTGAAGCTGGCCGAGATCCCGCGCAACGCAAACCCCACCCGGGTTCGCAACCGTTGCGCCACGACCGGCCGTCCGCGCGGTTATTACCGCAAGTTCGGCCTGTGCCGCGTCGAGCTGCGTGATCTTGCCAACAAGGGCATGATCCCCGGCGTGACCAAGTCGAGCTGGTAAGGGTTAGAAGCAATGGCATTGACCGATCCCCTGGGTGATATGCTCACCCGCATCCGCAACGGCCAGCAGGCGAAGAAGGACTCCGTCCTGTCGCCGGCCTCGAAGCTGCGTGCGCGCGTCCTGGAAGTTCTCCAGCGTGAAGGCTACATCCGTGGCTTCTCCGACGACGCCACCGGCGCCCACCCGCAGCTGCGCATCGAGCTGAAGTACTTCGAAGGCGAAGCCGCCATCAAGCACATCGCTCGTGTCTCCAAGCCTGGCCGCCGCGTCTACTCGGGTTCGAAGGAACTCCCGGTCGTTCGCAACGGTCTCGGCATCACCATCGTCTCGACGCCGCGTGGCGTGCTCTCGGATGCCGAAGCACGTGCGCAGAACGTCGGCGGCGAAGTGCTGGCGGAGGTGTTCTAATGAGCCGCATCGGTAAGAAGCCGGTGACCGTTCCCAACGGCGTCACCGCCAACATCGACAACGGTGTTCTCTCGGTAAAGGGCCCCAAGGGCACCCTGACCCTGGGTCTGTCGGACCTCGTCACCTACTCGGTGGACGACGGTGCGATCGCCGTGCAGCCCATCGGCCAGTCGAAGCAGTCGCGCAGCCACTGGGGCCTTCAGCGCACCCTCGTGTCGAACCTGATCGAAGGCGTCACCAACGGCTTCACCAAGATCCTCGACATCAAGGGCGTCGGCTACCGTGCCGCTTCGCAGGGCAAGACCCTGAAGCTGCAGCTCGGCTACTCGCACGACGTCGACATCGCCGTGCCGGAAGGCATCGAGGTCAAGACCCCGGATAACACCACGGTCGAAATCTCGGGCATCGACAAGCAGAAGGTCGGCCAGCTTGCGGCCGAAATTCGCCGCTGGCGCAAGCCTGAGCCCTACAAGGGCAAGGGTATCGCCTACCGCGGTGAGTACATCTTCCGCAAGGAAGGGAAGAAGAAGTAATGGCAAAGCTGTCTCTCTTCGATCGCCGCGCGCGCCGCGTTCGCACCGCGCTCAAGGCCCGTTCGGGTGGTCGTCCCCGTCTGTCGGTGCACCGCACCGGCCGTCACATCTATGCGCAGATCATCGACGATGCGCAGGGCCACACCGTCGCTGCAGCCAACACGCTGGGCGCCAAGGGCACCGACCTCGACGCCGCGACCCGCGTTGGCAAGGAACTCGCCGAGGCCGCCAAGAAGGCGGGTGTTACCTCGGTCGTGTTCGACCGCGGTGGCTTCCTGTATCACGGCCGCGTCAAGGCGCTTGCCGAAGCCGCCCGTGAAGGCGGGCTGGAGTTCTGATCATGGCTGACGAAAACAACAACACGCAGCCGGTTTCGGCTGAAGCACCCCAGGGCGGCGCGCCGTTCGAGGGTAACCGCGAAGGCGGTCGTGGTCGTGGCGGCCGTGGCCGTGGCGGCAACGATCGCGGTGGTGAGCGCGGTGGCCGTGGCGGCCGTCGTGACGACCGTCGCGGCAATCGCAACGCCGACGAGGAGCAGGGTGAAGAGCTGATCGAAAAGCTCGTTCACATCAACCGCGTCTCCAAGACCGTCAAGGGCGGTAAGCGCTTCGGCTTCGCCGCGCTCGTCGTCGTCGGTGACGGCAAGGGCCGCGTGGGCTTCGGTCACTCGAAGGCCCGCGAAGTTCCCGAGGCGATCACCAAGGCGACTGCCTCGGCCAAGAAGAAGATGATCCGCGTCGCTCTGAAGGAAGGTCGTACCCTCCATCACGACGGCAAGGGCCACTTCGGCGCCGGCAAGGTGAACGTGCGTACGGCTCCGGCCGGTACGGGCATCATCGCCGGTGGTCCGATGCGCGCCGTGTTCGAGAGCCTGGGCGTCGCTGACGTCGTCACCAAGTCGGTGGGCACCTCGAACCCGTACAACATGATCCGCGCCACCTTCGACGCGCTGACCACGCAGACTTCGCCGAAGTCGGTGGCCCAGCGTCGTGGCAAGAAGATCGCCGACCTGCTTGGTCGCGGTGGTGCTACCGAGGTAGAGGCCGAGGCCGCTGCCGAAGCCATCGTGGAGTAAGCATCATGGCGAAGATCAAGATCCAGCAGATCGGTTCGCCGATCCGTCGCCCCGAGAGCCAGAAGAAGATCCTCATCGGTCTCGGCCTCGGCAAGATGCACCGTATCGTGGAGCGCGAAGACACCGCCGAAGTGCGCGGTGCCATCGCCAAGCTGCCGCACATGGTGAAGATCGTCGACTGAACCGTCACCGGTTCACGTTGAACGATACAGAAGGGCCTCGGTGGAAACACCGGGGCCTTTTCTATTCCTCCCCGAGCTTGTCTCGGGGAGGGGGACCGCCCGCGCAGCGGGTGGTGGAGGGGGCGAAGGCGGACAATTCCCCCTCCGTCAGCCCTGACGGGCTGCCACCTCCCCGAGACAAGCTCGGGGAGGAACTGGCGGATAGGCTCTTCCCACCGCCCACGGCTATGCTATTCGCGCGGGCTTCATCGGCGCCGTGCTGGCGCTTTGGTTTTGCATTCGGGGACAGGTCTTGATCGGCAAGCGGCTTCTGACGGCCACCATCCTGTGCATGGGCGCGCTGACGATGGCCGCGTGCTCCGACGACGCGCCCAAGGGCAATCTCGGCGTCGAGGGCGCATCGGTCACGCAATGCGGCGACCTGCGCGCGGATACCGCGTTCCTGGGCAAGCTGCGCAAGGGCGACCGCACGCTGCGCCGCAAGCTGAAGGACGGCAGCGCCAATGCCGTGGCCGAAGCGCACAAGGCGCTCGACATGGGCGACTTCCGCCTGATCGCAGCGACGACGCCGACCGGCATCTCCACCGAGGCCTACGGCGTACAGTGCCGCATGCTCGGCGGCCTTTCGCCCTGGACCGTGCGCGCGGTGGCCTTCCTGCCCGAGAGCAAGGTCGAGGGCGGGCAGCAGAAGCCCGACGACACCGTCACCGGCTTCGGCCGCCGCTACAACGCCGCGATGCTCGCCGATCCGCGCTATCCTTATGCGGACGTCTGCCGGGCCGTGGACAAGGCAGGTCCGCAGCCTGCGCTTCCCGACAATTCCGATGCGGGCGTCGAACAGCCTTACGGCTTCGCCGAACTCGGCGTTGCGCGCATGGAACACGGGCTCGGTGCAGCAGCGCGGCGCGGCTCGATCCGCGACATCGGCATTCTGCTGGAACGCGACCCCAAGGCCATCGACAAGCCCGACCTGTTCGGCCTGACGCCGCTTGCCTGGGCGGTCGCCTATCATCGCTGGCCTGCTGCACAGGCACTGCTGCGGGCCAAGGCCGACCCGATCGGCGGGACCTGCCAGACCACCATCGATCGCCAGTCGCCGCTGCAGATCGCGCGCGTCATGCGCTGGTATGGTGTCATCCGCGCGATGCGGCCTCTGGTCACCGAGGAGCAGTTCGCCAGCCTGCGCCAGAAGCCGCGCTGGGACGACGCGAGCCTCGTCGAGTTCAACCACGCGCTCACCGAACTCAAGGAGCGCTACGAAACCCAGCTCAAGGCCAAGCCGTTCGGCCGCTACGATCTGAACTTCCAGGTAGACGAGCAGGGCAACACGACAGAGTGCAAGATGGATCCGGCCTCCGTTTCGCCCGCTTTCGACAAGGAACTGTGCGGGCTGGCGGTGGAGATCGTGCGCTGGGCGCCTGCGCGCGACGCCTTCGGCACGCGGGTGCCGGAGAGCGCCAAGCTGCTGGTGGGCTTCGGCGGCGGCAGCTGAGGCTGTCCTACATACCGTGATCCATGCGATAGCGGATGGGTGAGGGCGCGCTGTTGTCTCGCTCCCTCACCAGTCATCCCCGCGAAGACGGGGATCCAGCTGATGCCGGTGCAACAGGCTCTTTCAGCAGATGGGTTCCCGCGTTCGCGGGAATGACAGTGAAGATGCGGACAACGCTTCGAAGCGGGGAGGGGACACGCGAAAGGTCACAGGGAATGGGCGGAAGTCATTCACTGTAAAAAGCTAACCTCGGGGTTTCACAGGCGCTTTTGTGTAAGCCCGGAAGGCCGATGATCCGCTCTTCCCGAATCCGGGGTGACAAGCCCGGCCTCATCCGCTAGGGGCGCCGCTTCCTATCAGCGCGACTCAAAGCGAAAGCGAGTGCAGAACATGAAACTGAATGACATCCGTGACAACGCCGGCGCCCGTCACCGCCGCATGCGCGTCGGCCGTGGTATCGGCTCGGGCAAGGGCAAGACCTCGGGTCGCGGCCAGAAGGGTGCCAAGGCACGCTCGGGCGTTTCGATCAACGGCTTCGAAGGCGGCCAGATGCCGCTCCACATGCGTCTGCCGAAGCGTGGCTTCAACAACAAGAAGTTCGCCAAGGACTATGCGGAAGTGAACCTGGGCCTCGTCCAGAAGTTCATCGACGCCGGCAAGCTGGACATCACCGGCGTTGTCGATCACGCCGCGCTCAAGGCCGTCGGCCTGGCCCGTGGCGGCAAGGACGGCGTGCGCCTCCTCGCCAAGGGTGAGCTGACCGCCAAGGTCACCTTCAACGTTGCCGGCGCTTCGGCCGGTGCCGTTGCCGCGGTCGAGAAGGCCGGCGGTTCGGTCATCGTTCCCGCCAAGGAAGAGGCAGCAGCCTAACTTCCGGCGCGACACGCGAAGGCATAAGGGAGAGGGCGGGCGCCGGGCGCTTCGCCCTCTCTTGCTGTAAGGTGTCGACAAATGTGATGCGCGGGCGGCACACTGGAGCCGATTCGTGCGGGGCGGGTCTTTCGGACCTCGTTCCAATGTCTATATGGCCAGTTTCCTTCCCGGGTTCGACAAGGCAGGCATGAGCCGCTAAGGGCGAGTCCGATCAGATTCTTCGAGGCTTTTTAGAACGTCATGGCTTCACGCGCCGACAACATCGCCAGCACGCTCAGCCTGGCCAATTTCTCCAAGGCCACCGAGCTGAAGAACCGTATCTGGTTCACCATCGGCGCGCTTATCGTGTTCCGCTTCCTGAGCTTCGTGCCGTTGCCGGGTGTGAACCCCGTCGCGCTGCGCGATCTCTACCTGCAGACGCAGGGCGGCATCCTTGACCTGTTCAACACCTTCTCGGGCGGTTCGCTTTCGCGCATGAGCCTGATCGCGCTCGGCGTGATGCCGTACATCACCGCCTCGATCGTGGTGCAGCTGGCCGCCTCGCTCCATCCGGCGCTCGTCGCGCTGAAGAAGGAAGGCGAGGCCGGGCGCAAGAAGCTGAACCAGTACACGCGCTACGGCACCGTGCTGCTGTGCATCGTGCAGGGCTACGCCATCGCTACCGGTCTCGAGGCGCTGTCGACCTCGCGCGGTCTGGGCGCCGTGGTCGACCCGGGCATCCCGTTCCGCGTCGGCGCGGTGATCTCGCTGATCGGCGGCACCATGTTCCTGCTGTGGCTGGGTGAGCAGATCACCTCGCGCGGGATCGGCAACGGCGTTTCGCTCATCATTATGGCGGGTATCGTCGCGCAGATGCCGACGTTCGCCAGCAACCTCGGCTCGGCCTACTCGGCGGGCGACACCGGTTCGATCCTCATCATCGCGCTGATCGCGCTGGTGGTGGCGATGATCCTGATGATCTGTTTCATGGAACGCGCCACGCGCCGCCTGCTGATCCAGTATCCCAAGCGCGCCACCCAGCGCGGGATGATGCAGCCCGACCGCAGTCATCTGCCGCTCAAGCTCAACACCGCCGGCGTGATCCCGCCGATCTTCGCCAGCTCGCTGCTGCTGCTGCCGCTGACGATCAGCCAGTTCGCGGGCAAGTCGCTGACGCCGGATTCGACGATGGGCAAGATCGTGGTCTCGCTCAACCAGTACCTCGGCCACGGCAAGCCGCTCTACATGCTGCTCTACGCAGCGGGCATCGTGTTCTTCTGCTTCTTCTACACGGCGGTCGTCTTCAATCCGGAAGAGACCTCGGACAACCTGAAGAAGAACGGTGGCTTCATTCCCGGCATCCGTCCGGGCAAGAACACCGCAGTCTATCTCGACTATGTGCTGACGCGCATCACCGTGATCGGTGCGGCCTACCTGGTCATCGTCTGCACGGTGCCTGAGTACTTCCTGTCGATGACGGGCTTGCCGCTGCTCTTCATGGGTGGCACGAGTCTGCTGATCGTCGTCAACGTGACCGTCGATACGATCACCCAAATTCAGTCGCACCTGCTGGCGCACCAGTATGGCGACCTCATCAAGAAGGCCAAGCTGAAGGGCCGCATGCGCTGAGGCGCGTGCCGATAACGTAAAACCGAGGGGGATTCAGGGCGTGAACATTATCCTGCTGGGGCCGCCGGGGGCGGGCAAGGGAACCCAGGCACAGCGTCTTGTCGAGAAGCACGGCATGCGCCAGCTCTCGACCGGCGACATGCTGCGCGCCGCAGTCAAGGCGGGGACGCCGACCGGGCTCGAAGCGAAGGCGGTCATGGAGCGTGGCGAACTGGTTTCGGATGCCATCGTTTCGGCGCTGATCGGTGACGAACTCGACGCGATGGGTGCCGACACGGGCGCCATCTTCGACGGTTATCCACGCACCGAGGCGCAGGCCGAATCGCTGGATGCGATCCTCGAAGCGCGCGGCCGCAAGCTGGGCCACGTGATCGAGCTGGAAGTGAACGAGGATGCGCTGGTCGAGCGCATCACCGGCCGCTTCACCTGCGCCACTTGCGGCAAGGGCTACCACGACACCTTCGAAAAGCCGAAGGTCGAGGGCACCTGCGACAAGTGCGGCGGGCACGAATTCAAGCGCCGTCCCGACGACAATGCCGAGACCGTTCGCACCCGCATGGCCGAATACCGTGCCAAGACCGCGCCGATCCTGCCGGTCTACGAGGCGCGCGGCATCGTCGCCAAAGTCGACGGCATGGCCGACATGGACGAAGTGACCGCCGCGATCGAGGCGATACTCGCAAGCTGATGGAGCGCGGGATGGCGTGCCGATGCGCGCTTGTCCTTCCCGCCCCGCGGCAACACAAGACCACCCGGGGCGGCCCAAGTCGTCCCGGGTGGTCTTGTGTTATCCTCAGGCCTCACGGCTGCCAGCCATGGGGATGACGCGCGCCGCGCGATCTGGCATGGACGCTGTCGCGACATTGACGGGGCGTTCGCGGCCGGGCAGGGGCATCTGGTTATGAAGTCTTTCGCAATTGCGCTGGCCGCAGCCGGCATGGCTCTCGTTCCCTCGGTCGCCAGCGCGAGTGTCGCGCAGGCAACGGCCAGTGGCTTCGTGGTGCGCCACGTCGCGCAAGTCTCGGCGACGCCGGACGAAACTTGGGCGGTCCTGGTAAAGCCCTCTGTCTGGTGGGATTCCGAGCATACGTGGTCGGGCGATGCCGCGAACCTCACGCTCGATGCGCGAGCCGGTGGCTGTTTCTGCGAAATCCTGCCCAACGAAAGTTCGCCCAAGGCCTCGCCGCGCGGTAGCGTCGAGCATATGCGCGTGATCTACGTGGAGCGTGGCAGAGCCCTGCGGATGAGCGGTGCGCTGGGGCCGCTGCAGTCCGATGCGGCAATCGGCACCCTGACGGTGCAGCTGAAGCCGGACGGGAAGGGCGGTGCGCAAGTGCTGCTGGAATACGTCGTGGGCGGCTTCACCCGCACGTCGTTCGAGAAGCTGGCGCCGGCGGTGGACGGCATGCTGGGCGGCCAGCTGCAGCGCCTGACCGAGAAGCTGGGCGGCGCCTTCGCGGCGGCCTTCCCGAAGATCGAAACCGAAGTTTCCGAAGTGCCCGCCAAGCCCGAGGGGGAGGAGCCTGCCGCCTCCGATCCCACCGTCGGCCTTGATATCGTGCCGCTCTCCGGTCGGCCGTCAACCAGCGACGGACCGCTGGTAGGTCGCTGAATCGCGGCACCCAGGTTCCGTCATGGGACAGGTTCGCCATGGCGAGGGGTGCTGCGCACTTTGACTGCGCCGGCGAATTGCGTTAAACAGGCGTCACAGGCGCGACGTCCGCCCCGCCTTATGGCGGAGGCCAGCGCCCGGTCGACGCCGCGGGCGTTGACTCTGCGCGCGAATCGTTTTAAGCGCGCCCTTCACTCGACAGCAACGGCAAGTCCGGAAGGCCAATACCGCGTGTCCACAACACCCGCGAGTTACCGCCAGCCGGACCTTTTGCCATTTGACTTTCCCGGGTGTGACAGCGTTGAGATGGAGGCGCGCGCTCGCGCCTCTGTGGAGCAGGAGAATTAAGTGGCTCGTATTGCAGGGGTAAATCTCCCCACCAACAAGCGCGTTATCATTGCGCTGACGTATATCCACGGCATCGGCCGTACCAAGGCTCTGGAAATTGCCGACAAGCTCGGCATCGACCATACCCGCCGTATCCAGGACCTGTCGGACGCTGAAGTCCTGCAGATCCGCGAAACCATCGACGCCGAGCACACCGTTGAAGGTGACCTTCGTCGCGAGACCGCGATGAACATCAAGCGTCTGATGGACCTCGCCTGCTACCGCGGCCTGCGTCACCGCAAGGGCCTTCCGGTTCGCGGCCAGCGCACGCACACCAATGCGCGCACCCGCAAGGGCAAGGCCAAGCCGATCGCCGGCAAGAAGAAGTAAGCCGAGGGAGCCGTACAGGCTTTCGGTTTCCCGCAGCGATAATTCGACAGGATATACGATATGGCACGCGAACCTCAGCGCATTAAGCGCCGCGAGCGCAAGAACATCACGAGCGGCATCGCCCACGTGAACGCAAGCTTCAACAACACCATGGTGACCATCACCGACGCCCAGGGCAACGCGATCTCGTGGTCCTCGGCGGGCATGATGGGTTTCAAGGGCAGCCGCAAGTCGACCCCGTATGCCGCTCAGGTGGCTGCGGACGACGCCGGCAAGAAGGCCGCCGAGCACGGCGTCCGCACCCTCGAAGTCGAAGTCAAGGGCCCGGGTTCGGGCCGTGAGAGCGCTCTTCGCGCCCTTCAGGCCGTGGGCTTCACGATTACCTCGATCCGCGACGTCACGCCGATTCCGCATAACGGCGTGCGTCCCTCGAAGCGCCGCCGCGTCTGATCGAGCTAATGCGGGCGGTGACCGGTCGCCGCCCGTCTTCGGAACGTCCCGGGCCTCTCCACCAGGCCTTCGGGGCGTAACCGCCATCACTCCCAGGGGAAGTCCATGACTGTCAACATCAAGAACTGGCAGGAACTCAAGAAGCCGAACAGCCTTGAGATCAAGCCGGGACCAGACCCCAAGCTGAAGGCGACCTTCGTCGCCGAACCTCTCGAGCGCGGTTTCGGCCTGACGCTCGGCAACGCGCTGCGTCGCGTGCTGCTCTCGTCGCTGCAGGGTGCGGCGATCACCTCGATCAAGATCGAGAACGTGCTCCACGAATTCTCGTCGCTCGCCGGCGTGCGTGAAGACGTCACGGACATCGTCCTGAACGTCAAGCAGATCGCACTCAAGATGCAGGGCGACGGTCCGAAGCGCCTCCAGCTTTCGGCCACCGGTCCCGCCGCCGTCACCGCCGGTGACATCGCGGTTTCGGGCGACATCGAGGTCATGAACAAGGACCTCGTGATCTGCCACCTCGACGATGGCGCGACGCTCAACATGGAGCTGACTGCCGACTCGGGCAAGGGTTATGTGCCCGCCGTGTCGAACCGCCCGGTTGACGCGCCGATCGGCCTGATCCCGGTCGACTCGCTGTACTCGCCGGTTCGCCAGGTGAGCTACAAGGTCGAGAACGCCCGCATCGGGCAGGAGCTTGACTTCGACAAGCTCAACCTGACGGTCGAGACCGACGGCACCGTGACCCCTGAGGACGCCGTGGCCTATGCCGCGCGCATCCTGCAGGACCAGCTGGCGCTGTTCGTCCACTTCGAGGACATCGCCCCGGTTGGCGCTTCGCCGATGATCGGCGTGGCTGTCGGCGGCGCGGCGGCTTCGGAAGAGAGCGACACCAACCAGCTCAACCGCTACCTTCTCAAGAAGGTGGACGAGCTGGAACTGTCGGTCCGTTCGGCCAACTGCCTCAAGAACGACAACATCATCTACATCGGCGATCTGGTCCAGAAGACCGAAGCCGAGATGCTGCGCACGCCGAACTTCGGCCGCAAGTCGCTCAACGAGATCAAGGAAGTCCTGTCCTCGATGGGTCTGCGCCTCGGCATGGACATTCCGGGCTGGCCGCCCGAGAACATCGAAGAGATGGCCAAGAAGCTCGAGCAGGAACTGCTCGGCTGATTGGACCTTCGGGTTTCGAAATGAAGAGGGCCTCGCGGTTGACCGCGGGGCCT
The DNA here is from genome assembly GCF_057808725.1 of Novosphingobium sp. FG90. Lineage (NCBI taxonomy): Bacteria > Pseudomonadati > Pseudomonadota > Alphaproteobacteria > Sphingomonadales > Sphingomonadaceae > Novosphingobium > Novosphingobium sp. FG90. The sequence goes on along the minus strand of NZ_JBMDIO010000029.1, from coordinate 41,293 downwards.
TTTTCTTTGAGTTATCTCCGAGGTTGAAGCCCTTGTAGGAGAACCCGGTGTATTTTGGGGGACTCTGGTACGGCTGCAGGCAATTGCTGGCTTTCGTGTGGGCGGGATTGAGTTCCTGGGCATCGATGGTCGCTGCCATCTGCGCATTTTACGCAACGCGTAAGAACGGCGGCAGTTGGGTAAGATTCCTTGAATTCTATGCTATGGGCTTCGTTATTATCGGCGGGCTTATTCTCGTCGTCATGTTTGTTTCGCAAAGATGGCGGCGATAAGGGCTGGTGCCGCTTCTGACATCAGCCGTAATGACGGGATGTAGTGGGCGGGGTGAGTGCTTTTGGAATTGCTTGCATGATCGAATCGCCCAACGCATTGAAATCTTCAGGCCGCTTCACCATTGCAGCGCGGCTCAGGAGTTTCGTCTTCGCATGGCGCGGCCTGCGCTGGCTGGTGCATAACGAACACAATGCGCGGGTGCATCTGGCGGCGTCGATCGCGACCATTGGGGCAGGGCTGTTCCTGAAGGTTTCCGCCAACGACTGGCGGTGGCTGTTTCTGGCGATGGGGCTGGTGTGGCTGGCCGAAGCCTTCAACACCGCCATCGAACAGATGTGCGACCGTATCGAACCGAACTTCGATCCGGTGATCGGCCGGATCAAGGACGTATGTGCCGGAGCAGTGCTGGTGGCGTCGATCGTCGCGGCCGGTATCGGACTTCTGACACTGGGTCCGCCGATATGGGCGGTACTTGTGGGCATCCGCCCTTGACTCCCGCCCCGTTTTCGTATTGAGGGCGCGCTTCACAAATACGTGAACAGGCTTTGGGCGATGGTCTAACCACATCGCCCGGCAGGCAGTACCTTGAACGGCTGCCTGACGAACGGAGTAAAGAATATGCGTCACAAGATGGGCGGCCGCAAGCTGCAGCGCAAGTCCGGCCACCGCGCGGCCCTGTTGCGCAACCTGGCCGCAGCGCTGATCAAGCACGAGCAGATCCAGACCACCACGCCCAAGGCGAAGGAACTGCGTCCCTACATCGAGAAGCTGATCACGCTCGCGAAGAAGGGCGGTCTTTCGAACCGTCGTCTCGCGCACGCGCGCATTCTCGACGAGACCCAGGAAAAGAAGCTGTTCGAAGTTCTGGCGACCCGTTTCGCCGACCGCGATGGCGGCTATACCCGCATCATCAAGGCCGGCTACCGCGCTTCGGACGCCGCTCCGATCGCGATCATCGAACTGGTCGACCGCGACGTCGATGCAAAGGGCCAGGACTCCGGTCCGGTGCACACCGACGCCGAGGAATTCGCCGAGGCGTAAGCCTCGCGCGTCCCGGACGGGATAGAGGAGCGGTCGCGGACTTCGGTTCGCGGCCGCTTTTTCTTGCTCGCCTCACCCGTCGCACTTTGCCCGGCCTGACGATGTGCTAGGAAAGGCACAAAGACAGGGTCGGGAGGTTGTGTGAAAGTCGGAAGTCTTCGGGTCGTGGCGGCGCTCTTGCTCTCGGGAGCTGCAACGCCCATCTGGTCAGGGCCTATGTCCGAGATCAGCTATCCGCAGACCCGCCGCGACACTGTCGTAGAGACCCATTTCGGCGATCGGATCGCCGATCCCTACCGTTGGCTGGAAGACGACGTGCGGCAATCGCCGGAAGTCGCCGAATGGGTGAGCCGTGAAAACGCCGTCACCGAAACGTACCTGACCGCGCTTCCGCAGCGCGAACGGTTCCAGCGCCGCATCCGCGCGTTCATGGACTACGAGCGGTTTGGTATCCCGGTGAAGGCGGGCGGCAGCTACTTCTATACGCGCAACACCGGCCTGCAGAATCAGGCGCAGCTATTCGTGCGAAAGGGGCTGGGCGGCGCGCCGCGCCTGCTGCTCGATCCCAATGCCTGGGCGAAGGATGGCGCCACCGCGCTAGATTCGTGGGAACCCTCGCAGAAGGGCCGCTATCTGCTCTACAGCGTGCAGGACGGTGGCAGCGACTGGCGCATCCTGCGGGTGCTTGACGTCAGGACCGGCGAGCCGCTGGAGGACGAAGTCCGCTGGGCCAAGTTCACCGCGCTGGCATGGGTGGGCGAGGAGGGCTTCCTCTATTCCCGGTTCCCGGCGCCCGAGGAAGGCGCGGCGTTCCAGTCGCTGAACTATAACCAGGCGGTGTACTTCCACCGCATCGGCACGCCGCAGGACGCGGACGAACTGGTCTACGCGACGCCCGATGCTCCCGACCGGGGGCACGTGGCGGAAGTGACGCAGGACGGACGCCTCGCGCTGATCACCAGCCATGTCGGCACCGACGCGCGCTACGAAGTCCGCGTGATCGACCTTGGCAAGAGGAAGCGGGAGGGCTGGAAGGCGACGCCGCTCGTCTCCGGCTTCACCGACGACTGGAAGCTCGTCGAGGGGGCGGGGCGCAAGCTGTGGTACGTGACCAACCAGAATGCGCCGCGCTATCGCCTTGTCGGTATCGATCTCGATACGCCCAGGCCCGAATGGAGCGAGATCGTCGCCGAGCGTGACGACATCCTCGAGCGCGCCGGGATCGTCGGCGACCGGCTCGTCCTCAACTACATGCGCGATGCGGCGAGCCATGCGGAAATCCTGGCGCTCGACGGCAGCGCGGCGAAGACCCTGTCGCTGAACGGCATCGGCACCGCTTCGGGTTTTCGCGGGCGGCCGGGCGATCCCGAAACGTTCTACGCCTTCACCAGCTTCAATTGCCCGGCCTCGATCTACCGGATGGACCTCGCGACCGGGGCGACCACGCCCTTCGCGACGCCCAAGATGTGCTATGACGCCGGGGCCTACGTGGTCGAGCAGCGCTTCTTCACCTCGAAGGACGGGACGCGCGTGCCGATGTTCATCGTGCGCAGCCGCGCGGTGGCCAGGGCGAAGCAGCCGGTTCCGACGCTGCTCTACGGCTATGGCGGCTTCGACGTCTCGCTCACCCCCGGTTTCTCGGCGACGCGCATGGCGTGGCTGGAGGCGGGCGGTGCCTTCGCGCTGGCCAACTTGCGCGGCGGCGGCGAGTACGGGCGCGAGTGGCACGATGCCGGACGGCGGCAGAACAAGCAGAACGTCTTCGATGACTTCATCGCGGCGGGCGAATTCCTCGTGAAGGAGGGCATCGCGAAGAAGGACGGACTGGCGATACAGGGCGGCTCCAACGGCGGCCTGCTCGTCGGTGCAGTGGTGAACCAGCGGCCGGACCTGTTCGCGGCGGCGGTGGCGCAGGTAGGCGTCATGGACATGCTGCGCTTCGATCGCTTCACCGCAGGGCGTTATTGGACCGACGACTACGGACGGCCTGATCAGGAGGCCGACTTCAAGGTTCTGCGCGCCTATTCGCCCTACCACAACATTCGCGAGGGTGCGCAGTATCCGGCGATCCTGGTGACGACCGCCGATACCGACGACCGCGTGGTGCCCGGGCACTCGTTCAAGTACACGGCGGCGCTGCAACACGCGGATCTCGGGGCCAAGCCGCGGTTGATTCGTATCGAGACGCGCGCCGGGCATGGCTCGGGCAAGCCTACCGACAAGGCGATCGAGGAGGGCGCGGACATCCTTGCCTTCGTCGCGCAGTGGACGGGGTTGCGTCTGCCAGTCGAAACGAACGTCGCGCAGGCGGGAGAAGCGACGGCCGCCACGCCGTGAACCGGTTCATGCATAGGACAGCATGAGCGGGGTAAATCCCGTGGCCTGGGCGGCGCGGACCGTGCGCGCCGGATAGGGTTTCTCCCGATGACAATGTTCCGTTCGCGTACCGCCGTTGCCCTTGCCGCCCTGGCGGTGTTCTCCGTCACCGCCACGCCGGTCATGGCGCATGGCAGGGGTGATTGGGGAAGGGGCGACTGGCGCGGCCATCGCCACTATCGCGGTGGCGGCATCGATGGGGGCGATCTCCTGGCCGGGCTGCTCGTAGTCGGTGGCGTCGCGGCGATCGCATCGGCTGTCAGCAAGGACAAGGCCTCCACGCGCGATGACGAGCCCGAGCCTTATCGCTATCCGGGCGGACCGGCGGGAGCCGAGGGCGCCGGTCACGATGCGGACGACGATGCCGGTTACGGCACTCCTCCCGCCGATGGGCCCGGCGTGGCGCAATATCCGGGCGGGCCGGTAGCCGGACGCGACTATGCCGACGAGCCTGCCGGTGGAGGATCGCTTGGTAGCGCCGTCGATGCCTGCTCGGCCGAACTCGAGCGCAGCGACAAGCGCGTCGACTCGGTGGAATCGGTGCGCCGCATGGGCGAGCGCTACAGTGTCGAAGGGCGCCTTCAGGACGGTCGCCCGTTTGCCTGCAGCGTCGACGACACCGGACATATCCGTTCGGTGGCGGTGGACGGGCACGGCATGATCTGAACGGGAACGCCCGCGCGGTATCGTACTGCGGGGGCGTTGCACTCGGGGTCATTTTCCGGAATATCGACTCTTGATTTGAAATGGCGAACTGCTTGAGCGGTTGCCGATGGTCGTGTCCGATGCTCGCGCGCCGGTGCGGTCGAGAGGAGAGCCGGAAACGTGAGCATCGAGGCTACCCCTGAAACCTCTGGCGCCGATAATTCCGGGGAACTTCCTGGCAAGGCGCAGACTTTTGCGCGCTTCGTCCGCGCCGTGGCGCAGGCCTATGGCGATGCCGTCGCCGTGACGCTGGAAGACGGCGAGGCGACGGTCGCCTCCGTGACGTATGGCGAACTCGACGCACGCTCGGCGCTGCTGGCGCGCGGGTTGCTGGCGCGCGGGATCGGCAAGGGCGCGCGGGTCGGCTTCATCCACGGCAACGGGCCGGACTTCGCGGTGATGCTGGCGGCGGTGAGCCGGATCGGTGCGGTTGCGGTGCCGATCAGCACCATGATCCGCGCCAATGAACTCGTCCGCGTGCTGCGCCAGTCGGACATCCAGGGGCTCGTCGTCCAGCGCTCCATGTTGGGCAAGGACTATGTCGAGCGGGTTCTTGAGGCACTTCCGGAACTGGAAGGGCAGGACAGTGGAGCGCTGCGCCTCGGCCGGGTGCCCTACTTGCGCTGGATCGTCTCGGATGGCGAAGGTCTGCCTGCCTGCGTTGCCTCGCTCGACTGGCTGACCAGGGCGGCGGCAACGGTTGGTGAAGATCTGCTGCGCGAGGTCGAAGCGGAAGTGCACCCGACTGACCAGATGGTCGAGATCTATACCTCCGGCTCGATGGCTTTGCCCAAGGGGGTGCGTCATGCCCACGGCCCCGTCTGCTTCCGCAGCCACACCATGCGCGAGATGATGGGGCATGTTCCCGGCAAGCGGGTGGCCTGCATCCTGCCGATGTTCTGGGTCGGCGGCATGATGATGTACCTCGTACCGGGGCTCGAGGCGGGGGCAACCGTGGTGTGCACCGAGCGCACGCTGTCCAACAGCCGCTTTGCGATGGGCTCGGTGCTTGCCGAGGAAGATCTGGCGGCGATGCGCGGCCCCAAGCCCTGGTGGGGCCTTGGCATGAGCGAGACCCTGGGGCCTTATTCCTGGGGCGACGATTTTCGTGCGCCGGGGCGGCCGGTCTGCGCGCCGATGGACCATTTCGGCCCGGGCTACGAGGTCCGTATCGCCGATGCGGACAACCTCCCGGTCGCGACGGGCGAGGTGGGCGAGATGCAGGTGCGCGGCTATCCTGTCGCGAGCGGCCTCCACAAGATCGAGCGGGCCGAGCATTACACGCCCGACGGCTACTATCGCACCGGCGACATGTGCATGGTGGAGGAGCGTGCGGAGGGCAGCCGGGTCCACTTCGTCGGGCGCGGCGGGGACATGATCAAGGTATCGGGCTCCAACGTGTCGCCCGCCGAAGTGGAGATGGAACTGCAGTCGCTCGACGGGGTCCACACCGCCTACGTGGTCGGCCTGCCCGATCGGGAGCGCGGTGCGCTGCTGGTTGCTGCGGTGATCGCGCGCGAAGGCGCCGAGCCGGACTTCGCCGTCATCGAGACCGAACTGCGGCGGCGGCTCTCCAGCTACAAGGTTCCGCGGGCTTATGTGCCGATGGGCCGCGACGAGGTGCCGCTGCTGCATTCCAACAAGGTGGCCAGGCGCGAACTGGCGCGAATGATGGAAGACCGGCTTGGTCGGAGCCCATGAGAAGCGGCACGAAGTTCGCCTTATTGAACAGGTGTGTCTATTGACGAACCGGGGGCATTGCCCATAGGCCAAGGCAGTTCGAAATATCGAAAGCAGCCATGTCGCGTTCCTCCCCCGGTGTCGCCCGCGTCGCGGCCATCCTCAACTTCATCGCCGACCATCCCGGACAGGCGTTCGCGCTGACGGATCTGGTGCGGGCACTCAAGTTGAGCCGGGCGACCTGCCATGCGCTGCTGACCGGGCTGGTCGACGTCGGTTATCTCTACCGCACGACTGACAAGACTTACGTGCTCGGCCCGGCGCTTGCGGCGATCGGGCGAACGGCGGCGGCGCACTTCTCGCCGCTGCAGGTCGCGCAGCCCGAGATGCGCAGCCTCGCGGACGAATTCGACGTGGTCTGCGGCGCTTACTTCCTCGAAGGCGACGTGATCCACTTGCGCGAGCGTGCGGCCTCGCTCAGCCATATCGGTTATCCGGTCCCGCTGGGCACGCGCATGCCGCTGCGCTGGATTCAGGCGATGACCTTTTTCGCCCGCTCCGCCCGCGACGCCGATGCATGGGTTTCGCGCGCGGATCCGCCGCTGGGGGAGGAGCAACTCGCGCAGTTCCGTGTCGGGCTGGAGTTCGTCCGCACGCATGGCTACGTCGCGCTGCTGCGGCGTCCGGGCAGCGAGGAGGAACTGGGCGTTCGGTCGGGCACCGAAGACCCGCCGGTCGTCCCGTTGCTTGAGGTCGATGCGCAGCGGGTCTATCCGCTCGTGGCGCTGATGGCGCCGATCTACGACAGCCGCAACCGGGTGATGATGGCGCTCGTCATGGCGGGCTTCCACGGCGCGATGAATGGCACGGCGCTGGCGCAGGCCGGTTGGCGACTCGCCGAGGCCAGCGCCCGCATTTCCGGCTTTCTCGCCGGCGGCGGCGAGGACGACTGAATCCTGCGCGGCGGGCTCGTTCGCGCGCTTTGGCAAAATCCTGATAATCAAACACCGCTTGGGCGAGGTTCACTTCGCTTGACCGCGTCTTGCTGTCCGCATATCAATTATCGCGAAAATAAATTCGCGATGTCGAACTTATCGATAATCAGGCATCGCCAGGCGGGAGAGAGGCTGTGTCTGACGTAATCGTTGCCCCGGAAACGCGGGACCTTGCCGAACTTGCCGGACGGCTCGAACGCTGGCTTGGTGGACGGCTACCGGCGGCGAGCGCGATTTCGGTCACGGACCTCGCCTACCCGCGCGGGGCGGGCCAGAGCCACGAGACGATCCTGTTCGACACGCACTGGACCGAGGCTGGGCGTCGGCATACGCAGGGCTGCGTCGTGCGCATCAGGCCGCAGGCCTTCACCGTATTCCCCGACACCCTGTTCGACGAGCAGTACGCGATCATGAAGCTGCTGTCGGACGACGGGCTTGTCCGCGTGGCAAGGCCGCTGTGGTTCGAGGAGGACCCCTCGATCCTCGGCAATCCGTTCTTCGTCATGGAGAAGAAGCAGGGCCGTGTTCCCGTCTCGATCCCGCCCTACGGCCGCGAGGGCTGGCTGCATGATGCCGCGCCGGAGCAACGCCGCCGCTTGTGGCGCAGCGCGGTGGAGCAACTGGCCGCGATCCAGCGGGTGCCGGTGGCCAGGGCGGGGTTTCTCGGCGGCAAGGGTGCCACAGGGCACGGGCTGGTTCAGGAATGGGACAAGTACCAGCGCTTCACCGCCTGGCTCGAGGAAGTCGCGCCGCAGCCGGTGCTGCGCGATGCTCTGGCAAGGCTGGAGGGCGCCTGGCCGGTCCACGATCCGGAAGGGATCGTCTGGGGCGACGCCCGCATCGGCAACATGATGTTCGACGACGACTTCCAGGTCGTCGCGGTGATGGATTGGGAGCAGCCTTCGCTGGGCGGGGCGCTTCACGACCTTGCGTGGTTCTGCACTTTGTCCGAGACGATGCATGGCCGCAACTCGACTTACGGTGGCTGGCTCGAAGGCATGGGCACGCGGGAGGAGACGATCGCGCTGTGGGAGGAGATCAGCGGCAAGTCGGCGGCGGGCCTCGAATGGTACGAGGATTTCACGCACTTCAAGATGACCTGCACCGGCGTGCGCCTCGGGCAGCTCCGCGGCACGGCGATGATGGACGAGGCAGCGATGCGGCGGCGGTTGAAGGTCGCCTAATCGTCCTCGCCGGGGTGGAGGGGCAGGCCAAGCGACCAGTGGATCGCCGCGCCGCGCAGGCCGAACCCGGCGAGCACCGCGATGGCCCAGGTCGTCGGCGCTGACAGGCCGGCGGCGATGCCTCCCGCCGCGACCCCGGCGGCGAGCGCGGCAGCCGTGACGTATAGCTCGGGCCGCATCAGGATCGACGGCTGGCCTGCCAGCACGTCGCGCACGATGCCGCCGATGCAGCCGGTGATCACGCCCATCAGCACGGCCGGAACCGGCGGCACGCCCCAGTGGAGCGCCTTGATCGTGCCGAACACCGCATAGACGGCAAGGCCCAGCGCGTCGGCCCATTCGAGGATGCGGCCGCGCCACCAGCGCACCGGCGTGAACCACGCGAGCAGCGCAACGCCGAGACACACCGGCGCGACCAGCGGATCGTGCACCCAGAACACCGGCGCGCCGATCAGCAGGTCACGCAAGGAGCCGCCGCCGACGCCGGTGATCAGCGCGAAGAAGGCCACCGTCACGAACGTCTGGCGCAGCTGCGCGGCAGCCAGCGCGCCCGTCAGCGCGAAAACGGCGATGCCGAGAAGGTCGAGGGCGGGCGGCAGGGCAGGGGAAGCCGGGATCATGGCTCGCCTCCTAACACGCCGGGCGGTCCTTGACCCATGGCCATTTTATGATACGCACAGGATCATAAAATGGCGGGAGAAACGCACGTGTCCTACGAGACGGCCGACTGGTACACCGACATTTCGCTGGTGGACGATCCGCACGCCTACTTCGACTATCTTCGCACGCAAGGCCCGGTAGTGCGGTTGCCCTATCGGGGGGCGGTGGCGGTGGTCGGCTATGAGGAAACCGTACAGGTCTCGCTCGACACGGAGCATTTCTCTGAGATCAATGGCGTGACCGGCGGCATGGTCGACCTGCCTTTCGTGCCCGAGGGCGACGACATCGGCGACCTGCTGGAGGCGCATCGCAGCCAGATCGCCTTCGCCGACCAGATCGTCTGCGAGCAGGGCGCCCGTCATGCCGATTTGCGCTCGATCCTCTCGCGCCTGTTCACGCCGAGCCGGTTGAAGCAATTGCAGCCCCAGCTTGCGGCGACGGCGGAGGGGTTGATCGACGAGTTCCACCGGGACGGGCGCGTCGACATGGTGCGCCAGTACGGCGGGCCTTACGGGGCCTTGGTGATCTCCGACCTGCTGGGGCTCTCGCAGGCCACGCGGCGTCGGTTCCGCAAGCTGCTGGAAGGCGCCATTCCCGTGCCGATGGACGCCACGCACGAGGAGATGATGAAGAACCCGCTCGTACCGGTGGGCAAGGAGCTGTTCGGGCTCATTGCGCGGCGACGGCTGGCCAATCACCGCCTGATGCGCCCGCTGCGCGCACTGCTGGCGCAGGAGGACATCCTCAACGAACTGGCGAAGGCGACCTTTCCCGATGGCTCCAGACCGTCGCTCGTCGACGTGACCGGGCTCGCGGCATTCCTGTTCGGCGCGGGACAGGACACCACCAACCGCCTGCTCGCGAACGGCTTCAAGGTCATCGCGACGCGGCCCGACATCCAGGCCGAACTGCGGCGCGATCCCGCGCGCATTCCCGACTTCATCGAGGAACTTCTGCGCTACGACGGCTCGGTGAAGAGTGCAGGACGGCTCTGCCGCAAGAGCACCACGCTCGGCGGCGTGGAGATCAAGGCCGGTACACCCATCCTCATGAGCCACATGGCCGCCAATCGCGACCCGTCGCGCTTTCCCGACCCGGGCCGGTTCGACATGGACCGTCCGCGCATCAAGGAGCACCTCGCCTTCGGACGCGGCGCGCATACCTGCATCGGCGCTCCGCTTGCCCGGCGCGAGGTTGCGGTCAGCATCGAACGCCTGCTGGCGCGCATGGGCAACATCCGGCTTTCCGGGGAGCATCACGGCCCCGAAGGCGCACGCAGGTTCGAGTACGAGCCGACATACGTGCTGCGCGCGCTCAAGGCGCTGCACCTGGAGTTCGATCCGCTGTGAGGCCCATCCCGCCCCGAGCTTGTCTCGGGGAGGGGGGCGGATGACCGAGGAGTAAGCGCCCCTCCATCAGCGACTGCTTCGCTGCCACGTCCCCATTGCTTCGCAACTGGGAGGAGGCGCTATACCCGCATCACGACCCGCCCGAACGGATGCCCTTCCGCCACGAAGCGGTGCGCCTCCACCGCATCGGCCAGACCGAACTCCCGCGCGATCGGCATGGCCAGTTCGCCTGCGTGGACTTTGGCGAAGAGGTTGGTCAGCAGCGCATGGACGCGCGGCGTGTGCATGTCGCGGCCGAACGAGATGCCGGTCACCTGCATCGCCTTGCGGATCAGTTCGAAGAACCCGAAGCTGGGCAGCGTGCCTTCCGCCGCGCCGACCACCGCATAACGGCCATGCCCGCGCAGGGCCTCGACGAGCGCGTCCTTGCCCGCCCCGCCAGCGAGGTCGAGCGCAAGGTCCACGCCCTTTCGCGCGGTGATCTCCCTGCAGCGCGCGGCGATGTCCTCGCGCCGGTAGTCGATGCCGTGCGTGAGGCCGAACGGCTCGACCCGGGCGAGGCGTTCGGGGCTGGATGCGGTGCCGATGACGATCGCCCCCGCCTGCGATGCAAGCTGCACGGCGGCAAGCCCGACGCCGCCTGCCGCGCCCTGGACCAGCACGGTTTCGCCCGCAGCCAATCCTCCGTAAGTGAACAGCGCGTCGTAGGCCGTCCCGAAGGCGATCGGCACCACTGCGGCAAGGGCGAGGTCCATGTCCTCCGGCACCGGATAGGCGTAAGTCTCGGGCACCGCGAACAGTTCGGCGTGGCTGCCGTTCCAGTTGAAGCCGACGACGCGGTCTCCGGGGGCGAAGCGCGTCACTTCGGCGCCCACCGCCGCGACCGTGCCCGCCGCTTGATAGCCGGGCACGAAAGGTGTGCGGACGGGCGGCGTGTGGATGCGATTGAGCAGGTCGCCGCCTTCGATCGAGATCACTTCGACCCGGATGAGTACGGTTCGCGGACCGACCTGCGGATCGGGCTGCTCGCCGAAGTGCATGACCTCGGGGCCGCCGTTCTCGTTGTACCAGACTGCCTTCATCGCGCTCTCCCGTGTCTTGTCGGCTTCTCCTGCCAGTTGGGACGCATGGGGCGCATCTGGTCAATCGGAGAGGGCCGGAACCGCTGCGAGGGTCAAATGAGGCGCGTCACGGTGTGAAACGGAAGTAGGCCATGACCCGCGCGCCATAGTGGCGGTCGGTCCAGCGCGAGAGCGGATCGACCTCGTCCTTCCCGATCGAAGTGCCGGAATAGCGCAGCCCCACTGCATAGTTGGCCTCGGTGTACTCAGCCCCGACATGGTGATCGAGGTAGTCACCGCCCGGCCGAAGGCGTGCCGCGCGCGGATCACCGTTGGAGGAGCCGCTGGTGTGGCCCACCCCGCCGTAAAGCGTCACCGGCGTGCCGGGGATACTCGCCGAAAGCTGGGCGTCGAGATAGAGGTTGCTGCCGCCGATGGCGTCTTGCGAGGGCGCGAAGGCCGCGCCCAGCACCAGTTGCGCGGGGCCAAGGGTGCGGGCGACCTCGCCGGTGAGCTCGACATAGCTGGTGCCCGATCGGCCCACGAAGAGATTGCCGCGCACTCCGGCGGAAAAATCCCATGGCCCGCCGTGGACGGTGTAGCGCGGCGCGACCGTCATACCGAGATCGGCGCCGCCATGGCGCGCGGCATCGCGCAGGGTCACCGCATCCAGGTCGACCCCGAGGTCGTAGGTCACCGGCACCGAGGCCGAGATGCCGAGGGCCGCCTTGCCGTCGCTACCGCTCAGGCCCCGCTCGCGATGGTCGGTTTCGGCTTCGAAGGAGACGGTGCCGCCTGTGGACTGCGCATGGGCGCCGGAATAAACGAGGCCGCCGCAGATCGCGACGGCCAGACTGAGAATATATCGCATCCGATTGATCTAGCACTCTTTCCTGTGAGTGTCCGTCAGTTCGCGGCGAAGTGATGCGCGGCGTCGATGGCGGCAAGGGCATGTTCGCGATCGGCGCTGGCGGTCTTCGCGAGATGCGCGGTGATGGCGGGTCCCCTGTCGTCTACGAGCCGGGCAAGCTGGGCATCGCGGTTGCGGCAGTCGCCGGGCAACTGGCGGGTGAAGGTCTCCTTGCCGGGCAGCGTGGCGGTCAGCGCGTGGCCGCCATCGGCGATGACGCGATCGACCGAGACGCTCGCGGTCATGACGCAGCGCTGCGTGCTCTGGCGCGCGGGCGGGGCAATGCCGATGGTGCGCATGCTGGTCTCGACGCGGGCGCGGTAGTCGATGCTGTAAGTGCTGCCACGGTGATCAAGGTTCACGCTATGGACCGGCGCGGCAGTCGAGGCAGCGGCAGCGGCGAAAGCGGCGAGGGCGATCAGGCTCATGGTTCCTCCCAATAAAATGCCTAAATATTAGGCAATAATGCACAATCCTTGTGCAATCGGAGGTAGGCGGCAATTGCTGCCCGCTTGTTGCCGAACGGTGATGATGTCTGTTCAGCGCTTTACGGTGATCGAAGCTGTGCCGTCCGCCCAGACCGGCAGGTAGAGCCCGCGCCCCGCCGCCTGGATGCGCCCGGTGCGGGTGCGGGTTACCTCGGCGCGAATGACGAGGTCGCCTTCGCGCTTGTCCTCTATCGCGCGGCCGATCTTGCCGAGGAGCTTGCCGTAGTCGTTCTCGAAATTCTGTGCCAGCGCGTTTGCGATCGTCGCGCTCATGCCCGGCGTATTGGCGAGGCGCAGGATGAGGTCACCGCCGCGCATGTCGGTGGTGCCGCTGACTTCGAACTGCTCGAAGCCGATCTGGCGCGAGTCCTCGGCATTGATGGGCACGCCGGTCATCCAGACGGTGCCTTTGGTCGCGCCCAGCTTGCCCGCCTCGTCGCGCGCGGTGAAATCGATGCCGACGGCGATGCGTCCGCCGGTGGTGCCGTAGATCGTGGCCTTGTGGAAGTCCGTGCGCACCGGGCCAACGCCGGGCACCGCGAAGGGGTGAGCGGAGCGCTTGCGCAGGGCCTTCATCAATACCGGTTCCAGTTCGTGATAATCGGCGACGACGGGGATGAAGAAGGCGAGGCGCCCCGCTTGCGCTTCCAGCGGCTTGACCGGCGGCAGCGGGCTCGGCGCGGGATCTTCGGGGCGGCGTCCGACGAAAGTTTCGGTCACCGCTTTCACGCCGAGGCGCAGCAGCATGCGTTTGCCGTCGAGTTCGTAGCCGCCGTACTGCAGTTCGGTGGGCTTCACGCGCATCCACACCGGCGGGTTCTCACGATTGAGCGACAGGGTGGTGAAGGCCGAATTCCACGCCTGCTCGACCTGGCGGCGCAGTTGCAGGCGGCCGAGCTGACCGGGCAGTTCGCGCTCCAGCTTGGCGATCACCGGTGCGAGCTTGCGGTCAGCCTTTTCGGTGAAGTCGATACGCTGGCCTAGGAACTCCGCATGCGGCGAGTTGGTCCAGTCGTAGCGGATGTCGACGGTGCCGCGCGGCGTCCAGTCGTCGGCGAGGGTGATGCGCACGGTGGCTTCCGCCACGGCGTCGGCAGTGGCGGTCTCGCGCTTGAGCATGCCGCCGATGTCCTCGGCGCGCAGGACGGCGTGGAGCGGCATCGTCAGGCGGATTTCCTTGCCGCGCCCTGCGAAGGTCATCGGGCCGCGGGTGACGTCCCCGACGATCCGGCACTTGAGCGCCGGGGTCTTGAGGGTGGTGATGCCGAGATCGACCTGCTTCGATTTCACGCAGGTCTGGCCCGGCTTGTCGATGGTCCAGAGGGTGCGGGGTATCTCCCGGTCGAGCGCGGCGGCGAGTTCGGTGAGGTCCGCCGTGACCGGGACGGTGATGAGCGAGGCCTGCGGCTCGATCCGGATCTCGTCGTGGGCGCGCGGCGGCGGCCGGAAGCGTTCGCGCTTGCAGGCGGTGAGTGCGAGGGTGCCCGCCAGAACCGGCAGGATAATGCGCAAGGCCATGCGTGGAACGCCCCGTGGAACCATAGTCGCGGAGAAAGTCGCGAGGGGCGGGTGCGGTTCCAGCGAGGCTATCGTTGGCAGGCTTGTGCGAGTGCGGCGATGGCGATTTCGGGCGCGCCCAGTACCTCGCGGGCGGGGATACGGATGAGGGCGATGCCGTGTTCGCGCAGCCAGGCATCGCGGTGCAGGTCGTGCTCGGGGTTCTAGCCCATGTCGTGAACCGCGCCGTCGATTTCGATGCCGGTCTTTGCGGAGGGGCAGTAGAAGTCGAGCACGTAGGGGCCGATCGGATGCTGGCGGCGGAACTTCAGGCCCATGGGAGAGCGGCGCAGGTGTTGCCAAAGGATGACTTCAGGTGGCGCCATTGCGCGGCGCAGTTTTCGCGCCCGGCGGATCGTCTGGATTGGCGGCATGTCGTACCCCTCCACCACCGACTGCGTCGGCGGTCCCCCTCCCCATTGCTACGCAACAGGGAGGATAGGAAGTTAGAATGCTGAAATCCTCCCTGTCCCGCAGGGATGGGGAGGGGGACCGCCCGCGTAGCGGGCGGTGGAGGGGGCCTAAGCACAAACGAAAAAGGCCGGCGCTTTCGCACCGGCCCCTTCGTTCAGCCTGATGGGCAAGATCACATGTGGATCGGCTTGCCCGTGACGGCCATCGCCGCTTCCTTGATCGCTTCCGAGTGGGTCGGGTGCGCGTGACAGGTATAGGCGATGTCTTCCGAGGTCGCGCCGAATTCCATGGCCTGCGCGGCCTGTGCGATCATCGTGCCCGCCACCGAGGCGATGCACCACACGCCGAGTACGCGGTCGGTCTCGGCGTCGGCGATGACCTTCACGAAGCCGTCGGGTTCGTGGTTGGTCTTGGCGCGCGAGTTCGCCAGCATCGGGAACTTGCCGACCTTCACCGCGCCGCGTTCCTTGGCGGCTTCTTCGGTCAGGCCCACGCCCGCGATCTCGGGCTGGGTGTAGACCACGCCGGGGATGACGTCGTGGTTCACGATGCCCGTCAGGCCCGCAATGTTCTCGGCCACGGCGATGCCTTCGTCCTCGGCCTTGTGCGCGAGCATCGGGCCGGGGATCACGTCGCCGATCGCCCAGACGCCGTCCACCTTGGTGGCGAAGTCGTGGTCGGTCTCGATCTGGTTGCGCGCGTTCAGCTCAAGGCCGATGTTGCCGAGGCCCAGGCCCTCGGTGTTCGGACGGCGACCGATCGAGACGAGGACGACGTCGGCCTCGATCACTTCGGCGTCACCGCCCTTGGCAGGCTCGACGGTGACCTTGGCGCTCTTGCCCTCGACGGTGACGCCGGTGACCTTGGTGCCGAGCTTGAGGGCCATGCCCTGCTTCTTGAAGATCTTGGACGCTTCCTTGCGCACGTCCATGTCCATGCCCGGAAGCAGTTGGTCGAGGAATTCGACCACGGTGACTTCCGCGCCGAGACGACGCCACACCGAGCCCAGTTCCAGGCCGATCACGCCGCCGCCGATGACGACCATCTTCTTCGGCACCGACGCCAGTTCCAGCGCGCCGGTCGAGTCAACCACCACGCCGCCTTCGTTGTCGATCTCGACGCCCGGGAGCGGGGTGACCGACGAGCCGGTGGCGATGACGATGTTCTTGGCGGTCACGGTCTTGCCCGCAACCTCGACGCTGTGCGCGTCCTTGAACTGGGCGTAGCCCTTCAGCCAGTCGACCTTGTTCTTCTTGAACAGGAACTCGATGCCGCCGGTCAGGCCCTTGATCGCGTCGAGGCGCTGGCCCTGCATGGTGGGCAGGTCGAGTTCGGGGGTCACCTTGATGCCCATCGCCGCCATCGCGCCGCCCTTGGCCGCCTCGAAGTATTCCGAAGCGTGGAGCAGGGCCTTCGAGGGGATGCAGCCCACGTTGAGGCAGGTGCCGCCCAGCGTCTCGCGCCCTTCGGCGCAGGCGGTCTTCAGGCCCAGCTGCGCCGCGCGGATCGCCGCGACATAACCGCCGGGGCCGGCACCGATGACAAGGACGTCGTAGTCGTAATCAGCCATTTGTTAGGCCTTTCGTCGCGCTTGGGCTTCGACAAGCTCAGCCTGAGCGGGAATTGGTATTCAGTCAATTGAACCCACGCACCCTGAGCTTGTCGAAAGGTGTGTGGACCTTGCACTACCCCCGCTCACCCTGAGCTTGTCGAAGGGCGAGCGGGAGGCAGGGCGCAACCTCAGAGGTCGATCAGCAGACGGGTGGGGTCTTCGATCGCTTCCTTGATGGTCTTGAGCGCGGTGACTGCCTCGCGGCCGTCGATCAGGCGGTGGTCGTAGGACAGCGCGATGTACATCATCGGGCGGATCACGATCTCGCCGTTACGGACCACGGCGCGGTCTTCGATGCGGTGGAGGCCCAGCACCGCCGACTGCGGCGGGTTGATGATCGGGGTGGACATCAGGCCACCGAACACACCACCGTTCGAGATGGTGAAGGTGCCGCCGGCCATGTCGGCCATGGTCAGCGTGCCTTCCTTGGCCTTCTTGCCGAAGTTCGCGATGGCCTTCTCGATGCCGGCGAAGCCCAGCTTGTCGCAGTCCTTGACGACCGGGACGACGAGGCCGTTCGGAGCCGAGACCGCGATCGAGATGTCGACGTAGTCGTGGTAGACGATCTGGTCGCCGTCGATCTGCGCGTTGACGGCCGGAATGTCCTTGAGCGCCAGGACCGAAGCCTTGGCGAAGAACGACATGAAGCCCAGCTTGATGCCGTGCTTCTTCTGGAACACGTCCTTGTACTTCTCACGCGCTTCGATGACGGCCGACATGTCGACGTCGTTGAAAGTGGTGAGCAGCGCTGCGTTGTCCTGCGCGGACTTGAGGCGCTTGGCGATCGTCTGGCGCAGGCGCGTCATCTTCACGCGCTCTTCACCGCGTGCTGCGGGAGCAGCGGCAGCAGCCGGGACCGAGGCGGTAGGCGCCGAGGCGGCGGGCTTGTTCTTGGCGGCTTCGAGGACGTCGTCCTTGGTGATGCGGCCGTCCTTGCCGGTGCCCTTGATCGACGCGGGGTCGATGCCGTGCTCCAGGATCGCGCGGCGCACGGCCGGCGAGAGGACCGAGGCACCAGCCGAGGCGTCTTCAGCTGCCGGGGCGGGCGAGGGAGCGGGGGCGACGGCTGCAGCGGGAGCCGGAGCAGCGGCGGGGGCAGCAGCCGGAGCCGCAGCGGCGCCCGAGCCTGCCTCGATCGTGGCGATCAGCGCTCCGACGACGACGGTGTCGCCTTCGGCAACGAGCTGCTGGCCCATGGTGCCCGCGTGGGGCGCCATGACGTCGATCGCGACCTTGTCGGTCTCGAGGCTGGCGATGGGCTCGTCAGCGGCGACGGCTTCGCCGGGCTGCTTCAGCCACTGGCCGATGGTGGCTTCGGCGACGGATTCCCCAAGGACGGGGACCTTGACTTCGGTGGTCATGATTTATCTCAAGCCTTCTGCTTGCGACGGAGTTCGGAACGGACGGAAAGATGCAGCGCGTCGGCGACCAGCGCCGCCTGTTCGGCGGTGTGGCGCTTGGCGAGACCGGTAGCCGGGGAGGCCGAGGCCGAGCGACCCGCATAACGCGGACGCGGAGCCTTGACGCCAGCCTCGACGGCGGCGGCTTCGACCAGCGGTTCGACGAAGAACCAGGAGCCGTTGTTCTTGGGCTCTTCCTGGCACCAGACGACTTCCTCGAGGTTCGGCATCTTCGACAGACGCTTGGCCAGCGGTTCGCCCGGGAAGGGGTAGATCTGCTCCACGCGGATGATCTGCGTGTCGTCGATCTCGGCCGCGTCGCGCGCTTCGAGCAGGTCGTAGAAGACCTTGCCCGAACACAGCACGACCTTCTTGGTCGCCTCGTCGGCCGAACCGTTGGGATCGGACAGCAGGCGCTTGAAGCTGCCTTCCAGGAAGTCCTTGGCCGACGACTTCGCCAGCGGATGGCGGAGCAGCGACTTCGGGCTCATGATGACCAGCGGCTTGCGGAACGGACGATGCATCTGGCGGCGAAGCACGTGGAAGTAGTTCGCCGGGGTGGTGATGTTGCAGACCTGGATGTTGTCCTGCGCGCAGAGTTGCAGGTAACGTTCCAGACGGGCCGACGAATGCTCGGGGCCTTGCCCTTCGTAACCGTGCGGCAACAGCATGACGAGGCCGTTTGCGCGCAGCCACTTGGACTCCGCCGATGCGACGTACTGGTCGATGATGATCTGCGCGCCGTTGGCGAAGTCACCGAACTGCGCTTCCCACAGGACGAGGGTCTTGGGGTCGGCGCTGGCGAAGCCGTACTCGAAGCCGAGCACGCCGTATTCCGACAGCGTCGAGTTCAGAACCTCGAAGCGGCCGTGCGGCAGCGTGGTCAGCGGGGTGTACTTGTGCTCGTCCTTCTGGTCGACCCAGACCGAGTGGCGCTGCGAGAAGGTGCCGCGTTCGCAGTCCTGACCGGACAGACGCACGCCGTAGCCTTCCGAGACGAGGCTGCCGAAGGCGAGCGCCTCCGCCGTGGCCCAGTCGAAGCCGTCACCGGCCTTGAACATCTCTTCCTTGGCGGCGAGCACGCGGGCGAGCGTCTTGTGGACGGTGAGGTCCGCAGGAACGGTCGTCAGGGTGCGGCCGAGGCTTTCGAACAGCTTGGGCTCGATCTGCGTGTCGACGTTGCGGCGCGCGGTCTCCGGATCGGCAGGCTTGTGGAAGCCGCTCCACTGGCCCGAGAACCAGTCGGCCTGGTTGGACTTGTAGGTCTTGGCCGCCTCGAACTGCTCTTCCAGATGCGCGGTGAAGGCCGCTTCGGTCTGGGGCAGGAAGGTGTCGTCGATGACGCCTTCCGCCTTCAGCTTGTCCGAATAGATCTTCGAGACTGCCGGGTGCTGGCGGATCTTCGCGTACATCAGCGGCTGCGTGAAGCCCGGCTCGTCGCCTTCGTTGTGGCCGAAGCGGCGGTAGCACCACATGTCGATCACGATGTCCCGGCCGAAGGTCTGGCGGTAGTCGATCGCCAGCTTGCAGGCGAAGGTCACCGCTGCCGGATCGTCACCGTTGACGTGCAGGATCGGCGCCTGGACGCCCTTGGCGACGTCCGAGGGGTACGGCGAGTTGCGCGCGAACTGCGGGCTCGTCGTGAAGCCGATCTGGTTGTTGATGATAAAGTGGACGCAGCCGCCGGTGTTGTAGCCCTTCACGCCCGAGAGGCCGAAGCACTCCCAGATGATGCCCTGGCCTGCGAAGGCGGCGTCACCGTGGATGAGGACCGGCAGCACCTGCTTGTGCCGCGCGCCGGGGCCGACGTCGTCGCCGATGTCGTCCGCGATCTGCTGGTAGGCGCGGACCTTGCCGAGCACGACCGGATCGACGGTTTCGAGGTGCGAGGGGTTCGGCATCAGGCTCATGTGAACCTTGGTGCCGTCGAACTCGCGGTCCGTAGAAGTGCCGAGGTGGTACTTCACGTCGCCCGAGCCGCCCACGTCCTCGGGGTTGGCGGTGCCGCCCGAGAATTCGTGGAAGATCACCTTGTAGGGCTTGGCCATCACGTTCGCGAGAACGTTCAGGCGGCCGCGGTGAGCCATGCCGTAGACGATTTCCTTCACGCCGAGCTGGCCGCCGTACTTGATCACCGCCTCGAGGGCGGGGATCATCGACTCGCCGCCGTCCAGGCCGAAGCGCTTGGTGCCGACGTACTTCTTGCCGAGGAACTTCTCGTACTGCTCGCCGCGCACGACGGCCGAGAGGATCGCCTTCTTGCCTTCCGGCGTGAACTCGATCTCCTTGTCGGCGCCTTCCATGCGGTCCTGGAGGAAGCGACGCTCCTCGGTGTCCGCGATGTGCATGTATTCGAGGCCGACCTTGCCGCAGTAGTTGGCGCGCAGGATCTGCACCAGCTCGCGCACGGTCGTCCACTCGAGACCCAGCGCGCCGCCGACGTAGACCTTGCGGTCCTGCGCGGCACCGGCGAAGCCGTGGTACTCGGGGGTGAGGTCGGCAGGCAGCTTGCGCTGGTTGAGGCCGAGCGGGTCGAGGTCCGCCGCGAGGTGACCGCGCACGCGATAGGTGCGGATAAGCATCATTGCGCGGATTGCGTCGGCCGCCGCTTCGTCTATGCGGGACTGGTCGATCGGGGCGCTGCCGCCCTTTGCCGCAGCCTTCTTGATCTCGGCCTTCAGGACGGTGGGATCAAGTCCCTGCGTCCAGTCGTCCTCGGCATCGCCGCCGACGAGGGGCCAGTTGCCGCGCTGCCAGCTGGGACCGGCCTGGACTTCGTCCAAAGCCGCATCCGGGGTGAAATCGAAACTCTCGTCGCCCATAGGAATCACCTATCGCCACGCCCGGACAGGGTTGTCCGGCGTCGTCTGAGTTGGCGGGCTGACGGATTTTCCGGGGAGGGAGGGCCGCTAGTCCGCTGGGTACTTACGCAGGGACCGGATGCCCCTTGCGCGTCATGGTAAGCGCCCCGGGGCGGCGGGAGTTTCCGAAGAACCCGCCGCCCCGTTGCACCTATAGTGTCAGGCGAAAGCCTTGATGGCTTCCACCAGCGTCTCGCCGAGGAGCGAGGGGCTGGCCGAAACCTTGATGCCGGCTTCTTCCATCGCCGCGATCTTTTCCTCGGCGCCGCCCTGGCCGCCCGAGACGATCGCGCCTGCGTGGCCCATGCGGCGGCCCGGAGGAGCCGTGCGGCCGGCGATGAAGCCCGCCATCGGCTTCCGGCGCCCGCGCTTGGCTTCGTCCTTGAGGAACTGAGCGGCTTCTTCTTCGGCCGAACCACCGATTTCGCCGATCATGATGATCGACTTGGTGGCTTCGTCCGCGAGGAACAGCTCGAGCATGTCGATGAAGTTGGTGCCGTTGACCGGGTCGCCGCCGATGCCGACAGCCGTGGTCTGGCCGAGGCCTGCCGCGGTGGTCTGGAACACGGCTTCATAGGTCAGCGTGCCCGAGCGCGAGACGACGCCGACCGAACCCTGCGAGAAGATCGAACCGGGCATGATGCCGATCTTGCACTCGTTGGGGGTCAGGACGCCGGGGCAGTTCGGGCCGATCAGGCGCGACTTCGAGCCGGTGAGGGCGCGCTTCACGGGCACCATGTCGAGGACGGGGATGCCCTCGGTGATGCAGATGATCAGTTCCATCTCGGCGTCGATCGCCTCGAGGATGGCGTCGGCGGCACCGAACGGCGGCACGTAGACGCACGATGCGGTGGCGCCGGTGGCCGCCTTGGCTTCGTGGACCGAGTTGTACTGGGGCAGGCCGATATGGGTCTGGCCGCCCTTGCCGGGGGTCACGCCCGCAACCATCTGCGTGCCGTAGTCGAGCGCGGCCTGGGTGTGGAAGCTGCCGGTCGCGCCGGTCATGCCCTGGGTGATGACCTTGGTGTTCTTGTTAACGAGGATCGACATTACGGCTCCTATGAGAAGTCGAAATCTTTAAATTTCGGACGTGACTTACTGTTTCGGTCGGACAGTGCGGCAATTGTACCGCGTAAATTACTTTCGACCTCACGGATGCAGGTCTGGCAGAAGGGGACTTGCCTCGTGTGATCGAAGCTAGTCCCCTGCATTTCCCTCACTCTTTGATTGGGAATGTGAAAAACGACGCTGTCGTTGTCCGCTGTAGGCGAAACGGTCAACAAGATCGTAAATTGCGGACTTTTTCCGCAAGTCACACACTCATCGTGAGGGAAGACGCTCATGCAAGCGTGCCGTCGATGCCCTTGCAGGCAACCAGCAGTTCCTTGACCGCGTCGACCGAAACCTGGAGGTTCGACTTCGCTTCGTCGTCCAGAGCGATCTCGACGACTTCCTCGACGCCGTTCGCGCCGATCACTGCGGGCACGCCGACGTAGAGGCCGTCAACGCCGTACTGGCCATCGACATAAGCCGCGACGGGCAGGATGCGCTTCTGGTCGTTGAGGTAGGCTTCGGCCATGGCGATGCCCGAGGCGGCCGGAGCGTAGAAGGCCGAGCCGGTCTTCAGCAGGCCGACGATCTCGCCGCCGCCCGAACGGGTGCGCTGCACGATCGCGTCGATCTTTTCCTGGGTGGTGCGGCCCATCTTGATGAGGTCCGGAACCGGGATGCCGTTGACGGTCGAGTACTGCACGACCGGGACCATGGTGTCACCGTGGCCGCCGAGCACGAAAGTGTTCACGTCGCGGATCGAGACGCCGAATTCCCATGCGAGGAAGGTCGAGAAGCGGGCCGAGTCCAGAACGCCGGCCATGCCGACGACCTTGTTGTGCGGCAAGCCCGAGAATTCGCGCAGCGCCCAGACCATCGCGTCGAGCGGGTTGGTGATGCAGATCACGAAAGCGTCGGGTGCGTTGGCGGCGATGCCTTCGCCGACCGACTTCATCACCTTGAGGTTGATGCCGAGCAGGTCGTCGCGGCTCATACCGGGCTTGCGGGCGACACCGGCGGTGACGATGATGACGTCTGCACCGGCAATGTCGGCATAGTCGTTGGTGCCGGTGATCTTGGCGTCGAAGCCTTCGACCGGGCCGCACTGCGAGAGGTCGAGAGCCTTGCCCTGCGGCAGACCTTCAGCGACGTCGAACAGGACGATGTCGCCCAGTTCCTTCTGCGCCGCGAGGTGCGCCAGAGTGCCGCCGATGTTGCCGGCGCCGATGAGGGCAATCTTCTTACGAGCCATGATCCGTTCGTGTCCTTCCCGAGGGCGGGATTTCTCGGACTTCAAGGCGGCCTGCGCTAATCCCGCAAATGGCAGGTGCCGGTGTTTGCGGGGCAGGCCCTACGCCCCTTGTCAGGGCATTGCAACCGGCAAAGGGGTGTTTGCGGAACCTTTTATCTGATAATAGTTCGCAATTGCAATAAAGGGGGTAAATTGGCGGAAAATCGCCTGTTTGTTCACCTGTCGGCAATGTTGCGAAAGGGTTGAGCGGCGCTGGGGATGGTATCGAACGGGGATATGGCGAGCGCAAGTCGCTTTGGGTGCGACTCGTCGAAACTCTCATCCTCCCTGTCGCGAAGCGATGGGGAGGGGGGCCGCCGACGCAGTCGGTGGTGGAGGGGGATCGCAACCCACCCCTCCGTCAGTCGCTTCGCGACTGCCACCTCCCCATCGCTGCGCGACAGGGAGGATTAAGCGTTCAACTCGCGAGGCGTTTTGCCAGAGCGGCGGCCATGCGGCGGTCGAGATGGCGGCAGATGCCGAGCCAGCGGGCGCGTGCGGCGGTGTCGCCGCGTTCATGGGCGGCCTCGGCCTCGACACGGGCCTGTTCGGCGGCAGAGAGGCCGTGCCGTGCGAAATGCATGAGGGCTTCGGCAATGCCGGCGTCGATCTCGGCGGCAGGCTTGCTCTCGATGGAGCGCAGGCTGGGGCGCGGGAGAAGGGGGGCGTTGTCGTTGACCGCGCCCAGCGGCGCGCCGGTGCAGAGCACTCCGGCAATGGCCGGCATCGTCCCGTTCATGGCGGCGGCGAAGCGGATGGTCATGGGCGGGTAGTCTCTCTTCTTGGTGGGTGTCGACGGATCAACCCTCTACCCCGGCAGCGATGAACCCATCATGCAGGGATGTGGTTTCTCAAGTCTTGACGATACCACCTAGGGACATTCCCCGGGTGTCTCCGTTGCAATCGATTATCTTCAATTTGCGGGCTGGGCGATCCAGCGGCCGGAGTTCGCGTACTCGGCCTTGACCCCTTGCGAACCCGGCAGATTCCGGGCGGTATAGAGCGAATCCCCGCCACGCTGCTGCACTTCGCTGGAGTAGGCCGGGCTGGGCTGGGCGGGCGCGATCGGGTTGGTCGCCTGCGCGACGGGCTCTGCCCTTGCGGGCTGGGCCGTGCCGAATGCGCGCTGGACTGCGAGCGGGTCCAGCGCCGCTGCAGCGGCGGCGGCATCGGCGCTGTCGTCATGGCGGTGCGGAGCGGCCATCGGCTCGCCGCCGAGGTAGGCAAAGTGGAACGTCGCGGCGCTGCCCGCCGCGCCGCGCAGCGCGTAGAAGCGGTGCGCGCCGATGGTGGACAGGTAATGCAGGCTCGGCGCCCAGTACGGATTTACCTGAACCGTATGATAGTGCGTGGCGAGGCCGACGGGTGTGTAGACGTATCCCGCGAGGGCTTGCCGCGCGACGTTCTCGGCGCGCTCCCAGAACATGCGCTGGGGGCGGCGGGCGAGCGAGCCATCGCAGGTGAACGAGAACTGGCAGCCTGTCGAACGCTCGGAACCTTCGTAGACGACGCCGCAGACGGTCTTGGGATAGGCCGGGTGCGCCATGCGGTTGAGCACGACCTGTGCCACCGCGCGCTGGCCTGCGTCGGGCTCGCTGGCGGCTTCGTAGTAGATCGCGGCGGTCATGCACTGCAGGGCGCGGGTGCGGTCCACGCCGGAGTTGTCGATGTAGATCGGCCGCGCGGTCGGGAGCGGGCCGGAGACGCTGTCGTCGGCATCGGAGCGGATGCCTTCGCCGACCTGCAGCGGGGCCTTCTCGGCTTCGAGGTAGTAGAAGGCCGAGCCGGGGAAGCTGGCGCCCGCCTGCTCGAAAGGCATCGGCAGCGCTTCGGCATCGGGCCGCGCGGCGTCGGCGATGGCGAAGCTGTCCCATCCCTCCGGCGCGGCGAAGGCGGGAAGGGCGACGGCGGCAAGGGCGGTGACCGCGAAAGTCCAGCGGCGGCGCAGGACGACCGGGCGGTGCCCGATAGAGCGGGCGCGGCGCGGGTAGCGGCCGACGAAATCGCGCGGGCGTTCGAATGGAGCGCTCTGCGAATCCATCACCGGCGCCGGGGCGGCGTGTGGTCCGGGACTGGATGGGGCAGGGCTCACTCGGTTCCTTTCGGCCGCAATTCGGCAGCACCGGCCTAGCCTGTGTCCGGTGCGTGTGCATCCGGGCATTCCGGGCCGTCCCGTTGCGGTACAGCCACGCTCTGTACGCTTAAGGGCTTAAGATTTTGCGAGAGAGACGCCTGCGCTTGCCAACCCCTGTATGCCGCACTATCCGCGCGGTTACGTCATGGGTTGCCCGCAAGGGCCTAAGAGGGAAGCCGGGTGCGAATACCGGCGCTGCCCCCGCAACTGTGACCGGGGAGGCCGCCTCCACCATGCCACTGGCCCGTATGAGGGCCGGGAAGGCGGATGGCGCGACTGACGATCCGGGAGCCAGGAGACCTGCCCGAGACGGTCGTTCCGCAGCCGGACGGGGTTCTTCCGGATGCAGCGAGTGTGACGCGCCATGAGGAAGGCGCGCATGCCTCCGCCGTGAACGGCACAAGCACGTTCAAAGGTTCGGAGGACATATGAAGTATCTGTTTCTGCTCGGCACCGCGCTTGCGGTGAGCGCGCCTGCGATGGCGCAAGACGTTGTCGAGACTAACGCTGCCCGGTTGCCGGAAAACGAGCGTACAAACATCACCGTCACCGCCACGCGCGAGCCTACTCCGATCACCCAGGTCGGCCAGTCGGTCAGCGTCGTCACCCGCGACGAGATCGAGCGCACGCAGGCGACCACCGCGACCGACGTGCTCGCGCGCATCCCCGGCGTTTCGACCGTACAGTCGGGCGGCTTCGGCCAGCCCGCGAGCGTCTTCGTGCGCGGCGCCGAGAACGCGCAGTCGCTGGTGCTGATCGACGGTGTGCGCATCAACGATCCCGGCGACGTCGGCGGCGGCTTCGACTTCGGCGCGCTGCCGATCGGCCAGTTCGACCGCGTCGAGGTCGTGCGCGGTTCCTCGGGCGTGCTGTGGGGCAGCCGCGCGGTGGGCGGCGTCATCAACTTCATCACCGCCCGCCCGACCGAGCAGTGGACCGCGCGCGGCCAGGCCGAGTATGGCTGGCGCGACCGCAAGCAGGCGAGCGTCTCGGCGGCGGGTCTCGTCGGCCCGGTCGGCCTGACGCTGGGCGGCAACTGGCTCAAGGGCGACGGCTTCTCGGCCTTCAACGAGCGCCGCGGCGCCACCGAGAAGGACGGCTTCGAGAGCAAGAGCGCCAATGCCCGCGCCTCGATCGAGTTCGCGCCCGGCCTCTCGGCCGATGCGGGAGGCTTCTACACCAAGGCGAACTACGACTACGACAACACCGGCGCCGATGCCCTCAACGTGGGGCTCAAGCGCGATACGCTGGGTTATGCGAACTTGCGCTATGCGGGCCTCGACGGAAGGCTGAACGCACGCGTCGGCTATGGCATCAACGACACGCGCCGCATCTCCGACGACGCCGTCTTCGGCCCCTACACCACCAACGGCCGCACCGAGCGCTTCGAGGGCCAGGTCAGCTTCGCGCCCATCGAGCAGGCGAGCGTGCTGGTCGGCGGCGAGACCGAGAAGCAGAAGTTCGACGACAACTACGGATCGAAGGATTCGACAACCATCGACAGCCTGTTCGGCAACCTGACGCTGCGCCCGCTTTCCGGGCTGACGCTGAACGGCGGCTTGCGCTACGATGACAACTCGGACTTCGGCGACCGCACGACCTTCGCCGCCAACGGCGCCTGGGTGATCGGCGGCGGCGACAGCGCCCCGGTGCTGCGCGCCAGCTATGGCGAGGGCTTCAAGGCGCCGTCGCTCTACCAGCTCTACACCAATGCCGGCTTCCGCGCGCTCGACCCCGAGACGTCGAAGAGCTGGGATGTGGGCATCGAGCAGCCTTTCGCGGAAGGCACCGGGCGCTTCACGGTGACCTATTTCGACCGCAAGACGAAGAACCTGATCGACTACGACCTTGCAAACTGGAACTATTACAACGTCGGCCGGTCGCGGGCGCAGGGCGTGGAACTGGGAATGCAGGTGACGAACTGGCAGGGCTTCGACGTGAACCTTGCCTATACCTACCTCGATGCCACCAACGAGGACACCGGTGCGCGGCTGGCGCGTCGGCCGAAAAGCAACCTCTACGCCAGCATCGACAAGGCCTGGGCGGTCGGCCTGAAGCTGGGCGCGGACCTGCGGGTCGGCGGCGGGCGCTACGACGACACCGCGAACACGCAGTATGTCGACGGCAATGTGGTGGTGGGCTTGCGCGGCGCCTTTGCAGTGACGCAGAACGTCGAGGTCTATGGCCGCATCGAGAACCTGTTCGACGAGCATTACGAAGTGGTGCGCACTTACGGCACGCCGGGGCGCTCGGCTTATGCCGGCATTCGCGTGAAGATGTGACGAGGCGTGCTGTTCCCGGCGCGTGCCGTCCCGGACGAGTTCCGGGACCGGTTGCCGTGGACAGCCTTCGTTACGAAGGAACGGCGCGTCCGGAGCGCGACTCTGTCCCCCTGACGAAGAGGGGGTCGGGCCGGGCCGCCGGGACGGCCGCCGCAGCGCTGCTTCTGTCGCTGGCGGGGTGCCAGCCCTGGGCCGATCCGCCGGTCGAGGGCGCGGTGCGTCCGCGCATCGTCTCGCTCAACCCCTGTACCGACGCGGTGCTGGCCGAGGTGACGTCTCCGGGGCAGCTGCTGGCGATCTCGCACTACAGCCACGATCCGTCCGCCAGTTCGATGGACCTTGCCCGCGCCGCCCGGTTCGGCGAGGTGTCCGACGCGGTCGAGGACGTCGCCGCGCTCGAACCGGACGTGGTGGTGGCCAGCACTTTCCTCCCGCCCGCCACGGCGCAGGCCCTGCGCGACCTGGGGCTGACCGTGGTGCAGGAGGCGCAGCCTTCCGATCTCGCCGAAGCGCTCGCCCAAGTCCGGCGTCTGGCCCGGCTGGCGGGCAACCGTTCGGAGGGAGAGGAACTGGCGGAGCGTATCGAACATGCCGTATCCCGCGCCGCGCCGCCGCGCGGGAGTGTGCCGGTTCCGGCCCTGCTGTGGCAGTCGGGCGGCATCGTCGCGGGCGATCACACGCTGATCGCCGACCTCATGGCCCGTGCCGGGTTCATCAATGCCGCCGCCGCTCGCGGTCTCTCCCAGGCGGACTATCTGCCGCTGGAGCGGGTGGTGGCGGATCCGCCGCGCGTCGTCTTCACCGTCGGTTCGCCTGCCGCAGAGGAGGACAGGATGCTGCGCCATCCCGCACTGGCGCAAGTCGCGGGGATGATCCGCGTGCCGCTCGATCGCTCGCTGATGTGGTGCGGCGGGCCGACGATCCCGAAAGCGCTGGCGCGGTTCGCACAAGTGAGACGATCCTTCGAAAAGCCCCGCACAACCGCAGGTCGTAATCCGTGAACCGCCGCCTCATCCTGATCCTTGTCGTGCTCCTGGCGCTTGCTGTGCCGCTGTCGCTGCTGGCGGGCCGGGTATGGGTGGACCCGCTCGCGCCCGAGACACGCAATGCTTCGGTCATCCTGCTCCAACTGCGCCTGCCGCGCGCGGTGCTGGCGCTGGTCGTCGGCGCCGGGCTGGGCGGGGCGGGCGCGGCGATGCAGGGCTATCTGCGCAATCCGCTCGCCGATCCGGGGCTGTTCGGCATTGCGCCCGGCGCGGCGCTGGGCGCGGTGCTGAGTTTCTGGACGGGCTATGCCGCCTCGGTCTGGCTGCTGCCGGTCTTCGCGCTCGTCGGTGCCGGCGGGGCGATGGCCCTGCTGGCGATGATCGCCGGGCGCGAGGGGGGCGTGGCGCTGTTCACGATGGCCGGGCTGATGATCTCCAGCCTCGCGGGCGCGCTGACGAGCCTTGCGATCAGCCTTTCGCCCACGCCCTTCGCCATGAGCGAGATCGTGACCTGGCTGATGGGGGCGCTGGCCGATCGATCCTGGCGCGAAGTGGCCATTGCCGCGCCGCTCACGCTGGCGGGACTCGGCGTGCTGCTGGCGGCCGGGCGCGGGCTCGATGCGCTGACGCTGGGCGAGACGGCGGCACGCTCGCTGGGCGTCGAGCCGCGACGGCAGCAGGCACTGATGATCGCGGGCGTCGGCCTGACGGTGGGCGCGAGCGTGGCGGTCGCGGGGGTGATCGGCTTCGTCGGCCTCATGGTGCCGCACCTCGTCCGCCCCCTGACCGACCGGCGGCCGAGCGCGCTGCTGGTGCCGAGCGCGCTGGCGGGGGCACTGCTGCTGCTCGTCGCGGATGCGGGCTGCCGGGTGCTGCCGCTGGCAGGGGGCGAGTTGCGGCTCGGCATCGCGCTGGCCCTGATCGGCGCGCCTTTCTTCCTCGCGCTGTTGCTGCGGATGCGGCGGGGGCTGGCATGAGCGGGACGCTGAACACGGTGGACCTGGGCATTGCCGGGCGCCTCGACGACCTGACGCTCACCGTCCACGCAGGCGAAGTCACCGCGATCTGCGGGCCGAACGGGGCGGGCAAGTCCACGCTGCTGTCGTGCCTCGCGGGGCTGGTCGAACCCGATCGGGGCATTGCCGCGATGGGCGGGCGGGTCATGCATCAGATCCCTGCGCGAGAGCGGGCGCAATGCATCGGTTACCTGCCGCAGACCCCTGAGGTGGCGTGGGACGTAACGGTCGAGGTTCTGGTCGGGCTCGGGCGCCTGCCGTGGCACGACATGGCGACCGACGCGGGCCGGACGGCCATCGACGCGGCGATCGCGACGATGGACCTGGAGGCTTTCCGGCATAGGCCAGTATCCGGACTGTCGGGCGGAGAGCGGGCGCGGGCGCTGATGGCACGGGTGCTGGCGACCGGACCGGCGTGGCTGCTGGCGGACGAGCCCCTGGCCAACCTCGATCTCGGCCATGCCATCGCCCTGATGCGCCGCCTTCGCGAACAGGGCAATCATGGTCGCGGGGTCGTGCTGGTACTGCACGATCTGGCCACGGCGATGAACTATGCCGATCGGGTCATCGTGATGGACCGGGGCCGCGTCGCCGCCGATGGCGAACCGCTTCACGCCCTGTCGGAAGACGTGATCCGCAAGACATGGGGCTGTCCGGCCCGCTGGCTGGGCGAGCCGGGAGCACGCGCGCTTTCATTGGGGTGAGAGACTCAACTCTCGACAAAATGGCCCTTCGACCAGACGCGCATGGGTTCTTCGCGCTTTTCGGCCTCGCGCTGGTGCATGTCGCGCTGGCGGTCGAAGATCAGCGAGCCGGTGCCGCCAAGTCCTTCCTTGTTGGCGAAACGGCTGCGGCGGAAGGGAATTTCTGCGCCTGAGGTCATCATCTCTCTCCTTTGGAGAGGAAACGCACGAAGAGGCACCCCGGTTCCCCTGACCATTTGCCTCAGCGCGTGCCGACGCCGCGCGCGAACTGCTCCTGCAGGTTGGCCAGCGTGCCGGGCGAGACCGGCGACAGCGAGCGGGCGGGCTTGCCCTTGCGCAGTGCCGCGCGGTCCTTCTCGTCGGGTTCGACCACGCGCACCCGTACCGCCGCCTTGCCCTGGGTGCGCACGCCCAGTTCTTCCGCCGCCCCGCGCGAGAGGTCGATGATCCGCGCGCTCTCGCCATAGGGGCCGCGGTCGTTGATGCGCACAAGGATGCGCCTTCCGGTGTCGAGCGAAGTGACCTCGACATAAGCGGGAAGGGGCAGCGTCTTGTGCGCGGCGGTGATCCAGGCGGGGCGGAAGCGTTCTCCGTTGGCGACCTGGTTGCCGCTCTCGGAGCCGTACCAGGTCGCATAGCCGAGCATGTCGTAACCGGGCTGCGCGGCGGGGGTGTAAGTCACCCCGCGCACCTTGTAGGGCGGGCCGATGCGGACCGGCACGTCGGCGACCGGGCGATACTTCACGCCGCCGCCGCAGGCCGCGACGAGGGTTGCCAGTACAAGGACTATGCTGCTGCGGATGGGGCCGGGCATGGCGGGCAGACTATCTTCCGGCACGCCATGCTCCAACGCGCGCGCGGCCGCTTTCCACAAGCGAGGCCGGAACCGGCACCCGCCGCCGCCGGTTCTGCGCCCTGTAACCAGGGAGCCTCGATGCCGACCATCCTCGAAACCGTGACCGTCGCCGCGCGCGACCGCGCGCGCATGGCCGAAGTGAGCGGCGTGATCGCGCGCTTCGGCCTGGATTCGCTGCTGGGGCGCCTCGGTTCAGGCGGGGAGGCGCGCAACGACGCCGACTTGCCCAACCGCACCCGCCGCGCGCTGGAGGCGCTGGGGCCGACTTACGTGAAGCTCGGCCAGATACTCGCCACCCGGCGCGACATGCTGAGCGACGAATGGATCGCCGCCTTCGAGCAATTGCAAAGCGATGCCCCGCGGCTTCCGTTCGACACCCTGCGCCCGGCCGTCGAGGCCGCTCTGGGCGAGCCGCCCGAGACCGCTTTCGCCGCATTCGACGCCGAACCGCTGGCGGCAGCCTCGATCGCGCAAGTGCACCGCGCCACCTTGCATGACGGGACGCAAGTGGTGGTGAAAATCCGTCGTCCCGGCATCCGCAAGGCGATGGAGGCCGACCTGCGGCTCCTGCGGCATCTTGCCGCGCTGGTCGAGGCGAGGAGCGCGGCGGCGCGCCGCATGACGCCGGGCGCTATGATCGACCAGCTGGGCCGCGAGATCCTCGACGAGCTGGACTTCACCAACGAGGGCCGCAACGCCGACCTGCTGCGCGCCGACCTGGCATCCATCCCCGAGGCACTGGTGCCGCGCATCCACTGGCAGCACACCAGCGAGAGCGTGCTGGTCATGGACTACGTCGAGGGCATCAGCCCGCGCGATCCGGCGCAATTGCGGGCCAGGGGCGTCGACCCCTCCGCCATAGCGCAGGTCGGCGCGCGGCTGGTGCTGGAGATGGTGCTCGTCAACGGTCGCTTCCACGCCGACCCGCACCCGGGCAACCTGCTCTGCCTGCCGCCGCGGGCGCCGGGGGAGCATGACCGCCTCGCGCTGCTCGACTTGGGCTCGGTCGGGTTCGTGAGCCCGCGTCGCCAGCACGAGTTCCTGACCTTCATCCTCTCGCTGCGCGGCAACGACCCCGGCGGCGTGGCCGACATGCTCGGCCTGTGGTCGCAAGATCGGTCAGGGACGGGAGAGGTTTCGCGCGAACGCCTGCTGACCGCGTCGGAGCGGCTGGTTGCGCGGCACGGCACCGGGGCGCTGGTGCTCAATGCTATGGTGGCGGATTTCTTCCCGCTGCTGCGCAAGGAAGGGCTGGTGCTGCCGCCGGACCTCGTGCTGATCTTCAAGGCGATGGTGACGATGGACGGCGTGCTTGCCGGTATCGCTCCGGATTTCGACTTGTCAGAGGCGCTGGCGGCGCTGCGCGGAAGGCTGGTCGCCTCGCGCCTCACGCGGCTTGCCGGGCCGGACCGTCTGGAGGCGCTGCTGCTGGAAGTCTCGCGGGTGTCGGCCGACGCACCGCGCCTGATGCGCGCGGCGACGGCGCGGCTGGAGCGGGCGGATGAGAAGCCCGCCGACCTCTCGAACGCGATTCGCCGTGCCGGCACATTCGTGGCTGCGGCTATCCTCGTGCACGCGGCAGCGGCGCTGCTGACGGCCGTGCTGTGATGCACCGGGTCAGAGAAACCGCAGCTCCGATATCTTTACGACGATGCCCGCGATCCTGTCGATGATGCCGACGATCTTCTCGATCGTCCCGGCCGTCTCGGCGATGTCGTTCGCTTCCTCGTGAGCGGCCTTGGCCCTGGCGGAGAGGCTGGCGACCAGATCGCCGGCCGCGATCTGTTCGTCGAGGGCCTGCAGCGCATTGAAGGCGAGCGCGCGTAGCTGGATCGCACCGTTGGCAAGCGCCTGGTTGGCCTGCTGATAGGGCGAAGCCGGATCGGCCGAGAAGGGCGACACCGCCATCACACGCTCGGCCGCGCCCATGGCTTCCACCAGCGCGTTGCGGGTTTCGCGGTAGGCGGGCAGGGTCTTGAGTACGATTGCCATCACTGTGCCTCCCCATCGGTCGCGCCAAGCGCGGTTGTCGTCGCCTGCAATGTCCCGGCGAGAGTGATCAGGCTCTCGATCGCGGCCTCGAGTTCCTTGAGAGAGGCCCCCTTGTGCGCGGCGGCGACAAGCTTGTCGTGCGCCTTGCCGATAGCCGCGAAGCGCTCGTGGTCGGAGAATGTGTTGCGATACGTGTCCACTGCCAGGAACAGCCGATCCTGCGCCGGTCGGATCTGGGCAGGATCGCCGGTTGAAACCGCCGCGTCAGCTTCGACCTGCGCCTCGCGCAGCATGTCGTAGGCGCCGCTTTGTTCGTAGAGCTTGAGATGGCTGTCCGTCTCGGCCAGCAGGCCTACCGCTTCCTTCACCAGCGGGTCACCCTCGATGATGATACGCTTGAGCGCGGCGGCGCGCTTGCCGTTGAGATAGAGGTTGCCCACTTGTGCGACCAGACCGGCGATCGCCTGCAACTTCGGCGTCGAGTTGCCCGCCGACTGACCCCGGGCCTTGCGAATGGCGCCGTCAAGATCACCGAGTGAGGTCGCGAGGCTGCCCAGCGAATTGGCGAATCGCTGGTTGTCGGCGGTCGTGTCCGAAGCCAGCAGCACCAGGCTTTGCGCATAGCTGTCGAGCGCGGCATCCAGCGCCAGGATCGACGAGAGTTCGATCTTGGGCGGCAGTGGTCGAAGCGTTCCGTTATCCAGCACCATCAATCGGCACTGGCGCGGATCCGGCGGCGCAGCGCCATCTTCTGGCAGGGCCATCAGCGCGGCGCAGCCCTGCCAGCGCAGGCTCACCCTGTTATCCGCAAGCCCCTGCCGGAAATGCTCATCCTCGGCGGCGACGACTTCGGACAGGCGGCGGCTGTGCTCGGCGGTGGCCGCAGAGGTCAGTTCGCCGAACTGCGCCGCAGCCCCGCGATAGCGATCGACCGTACAGCCACCGAGAAGCAGCGCGCAACCTGCCGCCAAAGCCACGCCGGTCGAGGTCGCACCTGAACGCCTCGATCGCGCACGAAACGATAACCGGTGATCGTGAAACACCGTCACTTCCCCCTGCCCGGTTCTGCAGAAGTGGTTCGCTCGCGCGCATTGATAAAAAGTGCGGCGCGAATACGCGAACGATGATTCTGGCAGAATTTTCCCCGGAGACATGTTGGCCACCGGGGAGGGGTGAAGTCAACGCATTACTGTATGACGATCAGGTATTCGCGATTACAATATTTCAATACCGCAAGAATTTCTTCGGATCGCAAGGGAGCAGGAGCAGTCGGACAGACGCTGCCGTCTTTCTGAAAATGATGCCGGGCACCCGCTTACTGCGCGCAGTGTTCGTAATAGCCCGCGCGGCATGCCGCGACATCCTCGCGCCATTCACGCATTTCGCGGTCGTATCGGCGCCGGTCCCGGGCATAGTCGGCGCGCGCCGCGTCATAGTCGCGGCGGTTCGCGGCGTATTCACCCTCGTCGCGATAATCTGCGTCAACATCGCGGCGGCTGCGGGCTGTATCGTAATCCCGCCAGCCTTGGGCATAGCCCGCATCGCGCTGCCGCACGTAATCGAGCTGCTCGCGGTTGAGACGGCGGATCGTCGCCGCATCGCGGGCGATCGCTTCGGGGGTCATCGTCGGATCGCGCGGATCGTCGGCAAAAACAGGGGCGGCGATGCCCGCCACGAGAGAAAGCGCCACCATGCGCCCGAACAGCCGCAAAGCCCCCATATGTCTTGAATCCCCTGAACCTGATCGACGCACCCGATGGGCGCTATCTGCCAGCAGCTTCGAGGACGTGCAAAGGAGTTGCGATGAGCGGTTCGTCGCCTGATGGCGCTGGCGTTCAGCGTCCGCCGGAACCGGGCGCCTGCGGGTCAGCGGGACACTTCAGCGCGTTGCCGTCCCAGCAGGCCGGGTTCCTGACCTCCCACTGCCTGCGGTCGGCGCGATAGTCCTGCTCGGCGGCGTCGTGACGGTCGAGCGTGGCATCGTAGGCGGCAGTATCGCGTGCGGTCTTCATGTCGTTGAGGGCGAGGGCCGCATCATACTGCGCCTGGCTGGCCTCGTTGCGCGCAAGCTGTTCGTGCGCGGCGGACGCCTGCTCGGCATTGAGCATCCGCCGTTTTGCCTCGGGATCGCCTGCTTCGGGCGCGCTGACGGCGGGACGTGAGGCCGCGTCCTGCGCGACGGCGAAGTGCGGCACGGCGAAGGCGACAGCCGCTGCGGCGGCAAGTTTCGGGATATGGCGCATGGCTTTCTCCTGATCTCACAAGCCGCGCGGAAGGCGGCTTTGGTTCGTCGGAAGAAACGTGCGCGAAAGGGCGGGGTTTCCGGCTTGTCTTCCGGATGCCCCGCCCCGTCGTCTTCAGCCTTTACGGGCGCCTGCCGATATAATGTCCGACGTAGCGCGAGCCGTCGCTATCGCGTGAGAACTCGAACACGATTGCCAGTTCG
Organism: Novosphingobium sp. FG90; assembly: GCF_057808725.1. Classification (NCBI taxonomy): domain Bacteria; kingdom Pseudomonadati; phylum Pseudomonadota; class Alphaproteobacteria; order Sphingomonadales; family Sphingomonadaceae; genus Novosphingobium; species Novosphingobium sp. FG90. The sequence goes on along the minus strand of NZ_JBMDIO010000029.1, from coordinate 5,970 downwards.
GCGCGGTTCGGGCCGAAGTTGCGCCCACGGAAGGTGCCGCGAAAGCCGTGGACCTGATCGACCAGAGTGCCGCTCCAGCTGCTTGTCGCGCGGTCGAATCTGCCTTCCGCCGCCAGCAGGCCGGACTGGGTCAGGTTGTTGTCCGCGACGATCGACAGCGGGATCGATCCGAATATGAACGTGCTCGACGGCGTGTAGGACCAGGTGATGTCGCGATCGTTGCTGACGATGCGCGCAAGGTCGAGGTCCCGACCACCGGGAATCCCGCCGAACAGCGTTGCGCGGCCGGTATAGCCGAGGTAGTCGGGAAGCGGGTCGTCGGGCGATGACGGGCTGCCCACCAGCGCCACCCGGTACTGGTAGCTGGGATGGGTGGTGCCGTCGGTGTCGGTGATCGTCCTGCTATGGCGCCACATGGCCTGTGCCGTGTACCGGGGCTGGGCCGGCAACCCGAATGCCGTCAGCATGAGCCAGTGGGCGCGCTGGTCCTTCTCGTAAAGTGTGTAGGTCAAACCCTGCACACGGTCCTGCGCGGTGAAGCTGACGAGTGCACCATCATAGAAGAAGTTCAGTCGTTCCGGCTCGCGGGTATAAGCGAGCGAGGCGTTGTGGTCCTGGTCCATAAGGCTGCCAGAGGCGAAGTACTGTCTGTCCGGCACGGTGCCCTGTCCGGCTTCGATCACGAAGTTCGCCGAATAGGCCAGGTTCGAACTCAGCGCGAAGTCGGTGGAATAATCGGTCACCACGTAGCTTGGTGCCGGCGTCGGAGCCGGGGTTGGGGCCGGAGTTGGAGCTGGCGTGGGCGCCGGTGTCGGCGCAGGCGTGGGTGTCGAGCCGCCGCCCGAACCGGAGACGCCACCCCCGCACGCGGCAAGCGTCAGCGCGCTTGCCGCGAGGACAAGATTCAGAAATCGCAATGGTATTCCCCCGTAGTCGCAGCGGGAATTAGGCACCTCGCGAAGCGGCGCGCAAGTGGGCGCGGAGATGTCCACAAGACTTGCCTTGGCGGCAGGGCACCCCATCTACGGCGAAACCCGCGATGCGCCCCCTTGAAGCGCGCGAACAAATCTGGAACACGTGCCTCCCATGAGTCTCACCCACATCACCGTGCGCGGCGCGCGCGAGCATAATCTCAAGGGCTTCGACATCGCGCTCCCGCGTGAGAAGCTGATCGTCATCACCGGGCTTTCGGGCTCGGGCAAGTCGAGCCTCGCGTTCGACACGATCTATGCCGAGGGCCAGCGCCGCTACGTCGAGAGCCTCTCGGCCTATGCGCGCCAGTTCCTCGAGATGATGCAGAAGCCGAATGTCGAGCATATCGACGGCCTCAGCCCCGCCATCTCGATCGAGCAGAAGACCACCAGCCGCAACCCGCGCTCCACGGTCGCGACGGTGACCGAGATCTGGGACTACATGCGCCTGCTGTGGGCGCGCGTCGGCGTGCCGTACTCGCCCGCCACCGGGCTGCCGATCGAGGCGCAGACGGTGTCCAACATGGTCGACCGGGTGATGGCGCTGCCCGAAGGCACGCGCCTCTACCTGCTCGCCCCCGTGGTGCGCGGCCGCAAGGGCGAATACCGCAAGGAACTCGCCGAGTGGCAGAAGGCGGGCTACACCCGCGTCCGCATCGACGGCGAATTCTACGCCATCGAGGACGCCCCCGCGCTCGACAAGAAGTACAAGCACGACATCGAGGTCGTGGTCGATCGCATCGCGGTGAAGGAGGGCATCCAGACCCGCCTTGCCGACAGCTTCGAACAGGCGCTCAAGCTGGCCGAGGGGCTGGCCTATGTGGACCTTGCGGATACCACCGTCGCAGAGCTGGGAGCAGGTGCTTCGACAAGCTCAGCACGAGCGGGGGAGGGGGGAGCCACCAACCCCGCTCAGGCTGAGCCCGTCGAAGCCCGCACGCAACAGAAGGGCCTGAAGAACGCAGGCCTCCCCGCCAACCGCATAGTCTTCTCGGAAAAGTTCGCCTGCCCCGTCAGCGGCTTCACCATCGAGGAGATCGAGCCGCGCCTGTTCTCGTTCAACGCCCCGCAAGGCGCGTGCCCGGCCTGCGACGGCCTCGGCGAGAAGCTGCTGTTCGACCCGCAACTGGTCGTGCCGAACGAGCACCTGACGCTCAAGCAGGGCGCGATCGTGCCCTGGGCCAAGTCCAACCCGCCCAGCCCCTACTACATGCAGGTGCTCTCCAGCCTCGCCGAACACTTCGGCTTCGCGCTGACGACGCCGTGGGACGAGCTTCCGGGCGAGGTCAAGCTGGTGATCCTCTACGGCACCGGCGGCAAGGCCGTGCCGCTCACCTTCAAGGACGGGCGCAAGGAATACACCGTCAACAAGGCGTTCGAGGGCGTCATCGGCAACCTCAACCGCCGCATGCTGCAGACCGACAGCGCCTTCATGCGCGAGGAACTGTCCAAGTACCAGACCGCGCAGCCCTGCGAGACCTGCGACGGCAAACGCCTCAAGCCCGAGGCGCTGTCGGTCAAGATCGCCGGCAGCGACATCGCCGACGCCGCGCGCCTCTCGGTGGCGGACGGGTTCAGGTGGTTCGGCGAACTCGAAGGCAAGCTGACCCACCAGCAGCAGCAGATCGCCAAGGCCATCCTCAAGGAAATCAACGAGCGCCTCGGCTTCCTCAACAACGTCGGGCTCGACTACCTCAACCTCGACCGCACCTCGGGCACGCTGTCGGGCGGCGAGAGCCAGCGCATCCGCCTCGCCAGCCAGATCGGCTCGGGCCTCTCGGGCGTGCTCTACGTGCTCGACGAGCCCAGCATCGGCCTGCACCAGCGCGACAACGACATGCTGCTCGAAACCCTCAAGCGCCTGCGCGATCTCGGCAACACCGTGATCGTGGTGGAGCATGACGAGGACGCCATCCGCACCGCCGACTACCTCGTCGATCTCGGCCCCGGCGCGGGCGTCCACGGCGGGCAGGTGGTCGCCGAAGGTACGCTCAAGCAGGTGCTGAAAAGCAAGGAGAGCCTCACCGCGCAGTACCTCAACGGCACCCGCCGGATCGAGGTGCCGAAGGAACGCCGCAAGGGCAACGGCCACTTCGTCACCGTCGAGAACGCACGCGCCAACAACCTGACCGGGGTGACCGCGAAGTTCCCGCTCGGCACCTTCTGCTGCGTGACCGGCGTGTCCGGCTCGGGCAAGTCCTCGCTCACCATCGACACGCTGCAGGCGGGCGCCTCCCGCCAGCTCAACGGCGCGCGCGTCATCGCGGGCGCACACGACAAGATCACCGGCCTCGAAAAGTGCGACAAGGTGATCGAGATCGACCAGTCCCCGATCGGCCGCACCCCGCGGTCCAACCCCGCGACGTACACCGGCGCCTTCACCCAGATCCGCGACTGGTTCGCCGGCCTCCCCGAATCCGAAGCGCGCGGCTACAAGCCCGGCCGCTTCAGCTTCAACGTCAAGGGCGGGCGCTGCGAAGCCTGCCAGGGCGACGGCCTCATCAAGATCGAGATGCACTTCCTCCCCGACGTCTACGTGACGTGCGAGGAATGCCACGGCAAACGCTACAACCGCGAAACGCTGGAGGTGAAGTTCAAGGGCATGTCCATCGCCGACGTGCTCGACATGACGATCGAGGACGCCGAGGAATTCTTCAAGGCCGTCCCCCCCATCCGCGACAAGATGCACATGCTGAACGAAGTCGGCCTCGGCTACGTCAAGGTCGGCCAGCAGGCGACGACCCTGTCCGGCGGCGAGGCGCAGCGCGTGAAACTGGCCAAGGAACTCGCCCGCCGCTCCACCGGCCAGACGCTCTACATCCTCGACGAACCCACCACCGGCCTCCACTTCGAAGACGTGCGCAAACTCCTCGAAGTGCTGCACCGACTGGTCGACCAGGGCAACTCGGTGGTCGTGATCGAACACAACCTCGACGTCATCAAAACCGCCGACTGGATCATCGACATGGGGCCGGAGGGAGGCGTCCGCGGCGGCCAGATCGTCGCCGAAGGCACGCCCGAAGAGGTGGTGAAGGTCAAAGGCAGCTTCACCGGAAGCTACCTCAAGCCCCTGCTGGGAAGCTGGGCGAAGTAAACCGCTATTCCTCCCCGAGCTTGCTCGGGGAGGGGGGCCATCCGAAGGATGGTGGAGGGGCACAGGCGGTTCAGGCGAAGGGGGAAGAAGAAAGTAGAAATGCGAGGGCCATCGCCCTCGCGCTCCCGGGAATGTCGAGGTTATTTAAAATAGGCGAAGGCATTTTGGTGGATCTATCTATTATGTGAATAATAGCAGCGTGCTGGCTTGCGTCGTCAGTATTGCTCCCTAATCTGACCATTGATCACCCATTGTCCGAAGGTATGTCATGGCAGATGAATCGGCGGAAGCGTTTCGGAAAATATACTTCTTCAGGGTCGAATTCTTTCAAGACATAATTGAGAGTTTGCCTGACGCGCTTCGCCGAATTAAAGGGCTAAGTTTCGATGATAATGGTCGCTACAAAGTCGATACATCCGGCATTAGATATTCGGCGTACCCCGATACAATAGAGTATCCGCTTCGTTTGAGATTTGGAAAGATCAGAAGAGATACTTTGCCACAGATTGAGTTGGCGGGTAAATTAAACAACCTGGAAATCGATGAAGATGCTGGGATTATTGATCTCAGTCATGCCGTCATCTTTTCCGATGGGTTTGTAGCTGCTGAATGGAATCCTGATGGTCCTAAGTTATCAGCTCTTGGGCATTACATTTTTGAAAAAGGAAAGATGAATTCTCGCCCCGTTTTCCTGAATTTGCTTGAGCGAGATATTGTCGAAGTTCTAAATTCTTTGAATTCCGTAAAAGTATTAGAAATAGATCTTCCTCCGAGTGCTGCTGCTTTGGCTCGTGAAGCAGATGAGAATTTGGCAGCTGCAATACGGGCTACGTCGGCTCTAGGTGCGACAAAGAGAACCAATTTCGTTCTCACAGCTGATAGTCCTACGCAATCGCTTAGAGATCTCGCGGTAAAATTGGCTTCGATCATAAAGGGGCGACCGCAGGATCGAATGTTGCTTAACGGATTTTCGGTAAAAGGTTATAACGATGGAGTGAGGCGGGCGCGTTACATTGACGTGCTGGAAAGTAAGCTAATGACAGCGGACGTGTTTCCCAAAAATAGTTCTAGGTCACGAAGTTTAAAAACTGAAGACGCTTATTCTATATTGGAAACTGCGTATTATAATAACGTTGAGCGTTTGCGGCTTGCTGCTTCGTCATCAGAATTCTGATGGGATTCTATTTTTCTCATCGCAATAGGTGCGACATAGCGTTCAGCACACTGGTCGCAATTATATTTTACATATTGTCGCGACGCGCTCATTTGGGATTTGTGTGGCTCGACGGTGATGACCGCCGTGCTCTTTTGCTCTCTGTATTTGGTGTGGCAGCATCTTTTTCTGGGTTTGTTCTGGCTGCGAGTACGTTTTTGATCGGGCACGTCCAAAATTCTCGCTTCGATATATTGCGAAAATCAAAGGGATGGCGGCAATTTCCCGGTCTAGTTAAGGGAAGTATATGGTGGTCACTCGTACTGACAATGGCCAGTGTTGTTTGCTCATTGATGAATGATAAATTGTTTATTAAATTTGCGCCTGTATATGTATTTTGCTCTTGTCAGGCGATAATTTCTCTTATCGCTCTGGTGTGGGTTGTTTTAGCCGTCCTGTCTATCGGTAGCGATTAGCGTGGACTGTTAGCTTTCCTACACTCCCCCACATACGATAACTAATCCGTCCCCCATGACGCGCCTGTCCGGGCTGTGTCGTGGTCTTTCGTGGCTTTCCTCTTGCGCGAGGTGGACGATGACGGACTTTTCCAGCAGCTTCGGTGTCGACGGTGGGGCGGGGGATCGGCCTGTGCCCCTCCACCCTGTGCCCCTCCACCCTGTGCCCCTCCACCATCCTTCGGTAAGCGTCCGCCCGGGACCGTTGTCGGGAGAAAACGCCCGTCAGCAGACGGC
>NZ_JBMDIO010000028.1:0-64783 GCF_057808725.1 Novosphingobium sp. FG90 | reverse complement strand
CAATCCAGGGCGGTTTGCGTTGCCTTGGATTGCTTCGCTGCGCTCGCAATGACGAAAGGGGCGCTTCAGCCCAGCGGCGCGATCGGCTGCCCCGCGACGACAGTGTCGAACTGCAGCGACGCCAGCCGTGCATAAAGACCGCCCTGCCCGCTCAGGCTTTCATGCGTGCCCTGCTCGACGATACGGCCGCCGTCCATGACGACGATGCGGTCCGCCTTGCGCACGGTGGCGAGGCGATGGGCGATGACCAGCGTGGTGCGCTGCGCCATCAGCGTCTCGACCGCGTCCTGCACCAGCCGCTCGCTCTCGGCGTCGAGCGCGCTGGTGGCTTCGTCGAGCAGCAGGATCGGCGCGTCGCGCAGCAGCGCGCGGGCGATGGCGATGCGCTGGCGCTGGCCGCCCGAAAGGCGTGCGCCGTCTTCGCCGAGGAACGTGTCGAGGCCCTGCGGTAGCGCGCGCAGGAAGCCTTCGGCATTGGCGGCGCGGGCGGCCTGCCAGATCGCCTCGTCGTCGGCGTGCCAGTTGCCGTAGCGCAAGTTGTCACGCGCGGAAGCGGCGAACAGCACGCCTTCCTGCGGGACGAGGGCGATGCGCGCGCGAATCTCGGCCGGGTCGGCGGAGGCGAGCGGCACGCCGTCGATCTTGATGGCGCCGCCCTGCGGGTCGTAGAACCGCTCGGCCAACTGGAACAGCGTCGACTTGCCCGCGCCCGACGGGCCGACGATGGCGACGGTTTCGCCCGGCTCGATGGTCAGATTGAAGTCGTGCAGCGCCGGAAGTTCGGGCCGCGAGGGATAGCGGAAGGTCACGCGCTCGAACGCCAGCTTGCCGCGCGCCGGGCTCGGCAGCACCAGAGCGCGTGCCGGAGGGGCGATGGTGGGATGCTCGCTCAGCAGTTCGGCAAGGCGGCTGGCCGCACCCGCACCGCGCACGAGATCGCCGTAGACCTCGGTGAGCGAGCCGAACGCGCCCGCGACGATGCCCGCCGTCACCACGAAGGCGGCGATTGTGCCGCCGGTGATGGAGCCCTCGGCCACGCCGATCGCGCCGCGCCACATGATCATGGTGATCGAACCGAAAATCAGGAACATGATCACTGCGGTCATGATCGCGCGGATCATGATGCGGTGACGGCCGGTGTCGAACGTGCGCTCCACGGCGGCGGCGAAGCGGCCCTGCTCGCGGCCTTCCTGGTTGAACGCCTGCACGACCTTCAATGCGCCCAGCACTTCGGCAGTCAGCGCGCCGATGTCTGCCACGCGGTCCTGGCTGGATCGCGAGACGGCGCGCAGCTTGCGACCGAAAGCGGCGATCGGCAGGATCACCACCGGAATGGCGATGACCAGCCAGGCCGTCAGCCCCGGCTCCAGCGCGAAGAGATAGATCACCCCGCCCAGCGCCATGATCGCATTGCGCAGCGCGACCGAGACGGTGGTGCCCACGATCTGCTCGATGATCGCGGTATCGGCGGTCATGCGCGAGGAGATTTCCTTGGGGCTGTTCTCCTCGAAGAAGCTCGGCGCCAGGGTCAGCAGGTGGCGCTGCACGCGCAGGCGAATGTCGCCGACGACGCGCTCGCCCAGCCACGAGACCGAGTAGAACCGGATCGCGGTGGCGATCGCGAGGACCACGACCACGCCCATCAGCATCAGGAACCACGAGCGGATCGCGCTGGGGTCCGCGCCTTGCGCGAAGCCCTTGTCGATGATCTGCCGGAAGCCATAGGGGATCGCCAGCGTCGAGGTCGCCGTAGTGATTAGCGCCGCGCCTGCCGTGGCCATGCGGCCCGGATACTTGAGCATCTCGCGCCAGACCATGCGCAGCGGGCCGAGACTGCGGCGGGGCCGCTTCGGCTCTTCGATCATGGTCTCTTGCCCCGGGGCATTGCCTTGCGTCCCATCCATGGCGCCGCGCCTTACAGCCTAGCGAAGCGGAGGAAAAGGCTTCCTTGTAGCCATGGACATACTGCCCGATTCGCGGCGAAACGTGTCTCTCTTGCGAAGATCACCTGCCTGAAATCGGAATTGCCGCGTTGCAACGATAACCTCTAGTTCCCTAATTGGAGGGTAAGAACCCCGTACAACGGCTGGTTCGGCCCCGAAATCGGCCCCGAACCAGCTAGGAGAATCGACTTGCTCTACAATGCCTACGAGTTGCAGCGCGCCATGATGAGCAGCGCTGCCGCATGGGCGTCGGTCGGCGCCGAACTGCTGACCAACCCCTCGCTTCCATTCGGTTATTCGGGTCTCGGCCCGGTAATGGCCTCGGCGCTGGACGTCTTCGCGCACGCCGCTTCGCCGCGCGGGAAACCCGCTTTCGACATCGAAACCGTGACCGTCGGCGGCAAGGTCCAGCCGGTCACCGAATCGATCGTGCTGCACAAGCCTTTCGGCAACCTGCTGCGATTCGAGCATCCCGGACTCGGCAAGGACGCGCCCAAGCTGCTGATCGTCGCGCCGATGAGCGGCCATTACGCCACTCTCCTGCGCGGCACCGTCGCACGGATGGTGGAAAGCGCCGAAGTCTACATCACCGACTGGGCCGATGCGAAGCTGGTGCCGATGAGCGCCGGTCGCTTCGACCTCGACGACTACATCGACTACGTGATCTCCTTTCTCGAGCACATCGGCCCGGGCACCCACGTCCTCGCGGTGTGTCAGCCCTCGGTTCCGGCCTACGCCGCCGCCGCGATCATGGGCGCGAAGGAGCACCCCTGCCGCCCCGCCACCCTCACCATGATGGGCGGCCCGATCGACACGCGCGAGGCGCCCACCAGCGTCAACGACGTGGCGATGCAGCAGCCGCTCTCGTGGTTCCAGCAGAACGTCATCGCCACCGTTCCCGCGACCTATCCGGGCGGCGGCCGCCGCGTCTATCCGGGCTTCCTGCAGCTTGCCGGCTTCATGGCGATGAACCTCGGCAGCCACATGATGAGCCACTACGGCATGTTCAAGCACATGGTCGCGGGCGACGGCGACAGCGCCGATGCCACCAAGGCGTTCTACGATGAATATCGCGCGGTATGCGACATGACCGCCGAATTCTACCTGCAGACGATCGAGCACGTGTTCCAGAATCACTCGCTTCCCAAGGGCGAGTTCGTGCATCGCGGCGAGCGGATCGACCTGTCCGGAATCCGCGACACGGCATTGCTGGCGATCGAGGGCGAACGGGACGACATCTCCGGCATCGGCCAGACCCGCGCCGCGCTGCACCTTGCCAGCCACCTGCCCGAGAAGCGCAAGAAGTACTACCTCGCCGCCGAGGTGGGCCACTACGGCATCTTCAACGGCAGCAAGTGGCGCACGCGAATCGCCCCGGTGCTGGAGGACTGGATCGCCCAGCACCAGCGCAAGCCGCTCAAGGTGGTTGCCTGATGTTTGTTTGAGAAATGCCCGCTGGGCATTTCTGGGCGGCACCGGCCCACGCTCCACCCGACCACCCATCAAATATACTTCCGTGGTCGGGTGGGGGCGTGGGCCGGTGCCGTAAGATTCGCCTGCGGCGAATCTTCAAACCTAAGTCGCGGCCCCGCCAAACGTTTTTTGCGGCGGAACGCTCCCGCCCAGCGCCGATCGCGCGACGAGATGGTGGATCACCGGGACCGATTGTGGTATTACCGCCACTATGGATCGCGCACATAGTCGAAGGAAAATACTGAAGGGCGGGCTTGTCGCCGGCATCGGTCTGGCTTTGCCCGCGCGGGCTTTCGCCTCCGAAGGTGTCCTTCCCGATTCGACCGCGCCCGGAGAAGCCGTCGCGCCGCTCGCCGGTTCCTTTCCCAACAGTCTGACCTCGGTTCCGGCATCGCCTACCGGGCTGTCGCTTTACGAACGCCGCGTGCTCGACGTCGCCTCGAAGCAGGCCGCGCGCGTGCGCAATCACATCTGGCGCGCGGACGTGGTCGGCATCGTCGACTTCGACCAGCCCTCCTGGAAGCAGCGCCTTCACTTCGCCAATCTCGAAAACGGCTCGGTGCGCTCGTTCCTCGTGGCCCACGGGCGCGGGTCCGACCCGGCGCACAGCGGCTGGCTGCAGAGCTTTTCCAACACCCCCGGTTCGGAGGCGACCTCGCGCGGGGCCTACCTCACCGCCGAGTGGTATAAGGGCAAGTACGGCACCTCGATCCGCCTCGTCGGGCTCGACAACGACAACTCGATGGCGCTCCCCCGCGCGATCGTGATGCACCCCGCGTGGTACGTGGCGCAGAACATGATCGACAAGTGGGGCAAGCTCGGCCGCAGCGAGGGCTGCTTCGCGATGAGCGACGCCAATTTCAACGAGGCACTGTGGCACCTCTCGGGCGGTCGCCTGCTGTTCGCCGATCGCATCGGCGAAGGGTGATTGTTTGATCCACTGACGTGGATGCGGCATCGGCCTCAACGCAGCGTTGCAGCCGGCTCACAGCGTCTGCGGTTAGACACGCCTTCATCGCAATGATACGCATAGTATCATGGATACCAGCCTGACCGGCCTCAAGCGCGAGGCTCCCACCGATGCACGACAGGTCCGATCGCGCCAGGCGCTGACTTCGGCGCTGCTGGCCTTGCTTGAGCAGAAACCTTTCGACCAGCTGACGATCCGCGAAATCAGCGCGCGCGCTGGCACCGGATATGCCACGTTCTTCCGGCATTACCCGACCAAGGAAGCGCTGCTGGCCGACGTTGCCGCGCACGAGATCGAGGACTTGCTCAGCCGAACGATCCCCATCCTCTACGCCGCCAACAGCTATGAATCGACGCTGGAAGTCTGCCGTCACGTCCATGAGCACGCGATGCTGTGGTCGGCGCTGCTGACCGGCGGCGCGGCGGGCATCGTGCGCGAAGAGTTCATCCGTCAGGCGCTCGGCCTCGCCGAAGCCTCGCATTCGCGCCATCCCTGGCTGCCCTCGGACCTCGGCACGATCCACGGCACCGGCGCGACCATCGACATCCTTGCGTGGTGGCTCGCCCAGGGCGGCGAAGCCCCCGCCTCCACCCGCAGTCCGGAGGAGGTGGCCACGATCCTGCACCGTCTGGTCATCGCCCCGCTGGTCGGCGACACGGTAGTCGGCGCCACGGGGGAGCGCCAGGCAGCGCGCGCGTGACGACATTGATACAAGACCCGGTCCTCGGCGGCATGATCGAGGACGCGGACTGGCCCGAATTCGGCTGGATCGACGACGTGCGCCCCGCCCTGCACGCCACTCTTGCAGCGGGCCGTCCGGCGGCGCTGGCGACACTCTACAAGGTCGCGGGCAGCGCCCCGCGCGGTCCCGGTGCGCAGATGCTGTTCGCGTCAGGATCCGACGGCCAGATCGCGGCGAGCGGCTATTTCTCCGGCGACTGCATCGAGGGTGACGTCGCCAGCCACGCCGCGCAGGTGCTCGCCGACGGGGTGCCGAAGCGCCTGCATTACGGCATGGGCAGTCCGTGGATCGACTTGCGCCTGCGCTGCGGCGGTGCGTTGCATGTGCTGCTGGAGCGGATCGCGCCCGGCTCCCCCGTCGCCGCCGAACTGCTCGGCCACGCCGCCGAGCGCCGCACCTGCATCTGGCAGAGCGACGGGGAGACGCAGCAGGTGCAGGAGGGCGACGGCCCGCTGCTCGTGCTTCGAGAAGACCCGTTCCGTATCGCCCGCCGCTACGATCCGCCGCGCCGCCTGATCGTTTCCGGGGGTGACCCCGGCGCGCTCGCCGCCGCGAAACTGGGCGCGATGGCGCAGTTCGAGACCATTCTCCTGCGCCCCGGCGGCCCGCACGCGCCGCCCCCCTTCCCGGTCTCGCGCTACTTGCGCGAGGAGCCTGCGGAGGCGCTCGCCCACCTCAAGGTCGATCGCTGGACCGCCTACCTCGGCGCCACGCACGAGGATCACCACGACCTTGGCGGCTGCCTTGCCGCGCTGCGCGGCGGGGCGGGCTACGTCGGCATGATCGGCGCGAAATCGCGCGCCGCCCAGCGCCTCGGCGCACTGGAGGCGGCAGGCGCGAGCGCCGGGGAACTGGCGCGGCTGCAGCTTTCGCCGGGCGTCCCCGGCCTCGGCAAGTCGCCCTGGGAAGTCGCCACCGGCATCATCGCCGAAATCATGCAGGCGCTGAACCCGGCGCGGGAGCGGGCTTGAACGCCGTTGCAGTAGTGCTTGCGGCAGGGCGCTCCACGCGCTTCGGCAGCGACAAGCTGAGCGCCTTGCTCGATGGCCAACCGCTGCTCCATCACGCGATCCGCATCGCCCGCGCCGCGCCGGTCGATCGCGTGATCGTGGTCGCGCGGCCCGGGCTCGATACCGGCGAATGGCCCGGCACGCCTGCGGTGGAGACGGTGCGGCTGGAAAGCGGCGCCTTGTCCGAAACGCTGAAGACGGGGGTCGCGGCGGCCGGAGAGGCGGAAGCCGCCTTCGTGTTCCTCGGCGACATGCCGCGCATTCCTGCCGAGGTCGCACCGATGCTCGCAGCCGCGATCGGCGATGGCTATGCCGCGATGCCTTGCCACGAGGGCAAGCCGGGTCATCCCGTCCTGCTCTCCGCCGCCGCCTTCCCCGCCATCGCCGCGCTCTCCGGAGACGAGGGCGCGGGACGCCTGCTGCGCAGCCGCGACGATGTGGTGATGGTCGAGGTGTCCTCGCCCGCAATCCACTTCGACGTGGACCGGCCGGGCGACCTCGCAGGCGCCTAGGCCCGCCCCGTCTCGTTCGAAAGCAGCGCGGGATCGATCCCTTCCGCCCGCCATGTCGCCGACCAGCGCCCTTCCGGCGGCGTCGCGAACAGGACTTCGCGGTGACCCTCGGCCGCGTACCAGCCGTGGTGGCGCATCTCGCCCTCCAACTGGCCCGCGCCCCATCCGGCATAGCCCAGCGCCATGATCCACTGCGATGGCCCCTGCCCCGCCGCGATCGCGCGCAGTACGTCCATCGATGCGGACAGCCCGCAAAGCGGCGCGACTTCTATGGTATCGCTGCCGCCCCAGTCGGCCGAGTGCAGGATGAACCCACGCCCCGGTTCGACCGGGCCGCCGTGCATGATCTCGCGGTTGGGCGAGACGCCGGGGTCGAGGCCCAGCTCCTCCAGCACGTCATGGAAACGCACGCCTTCGCGCACGTGGCCGATGCCGACGCCCAGCGCGCCATTCTCGTCATGCACGCACATCACGTTGACCGAGCGCTCGAAGCGCGGGTCGAACATGCCGGGCATCGCCAGCAGGATGCGGCCTGCAAGATACTGTTCCGTCGTCACCCGCCCACTCTATGCCGCCTCACGCCGACCACAAGCCCCCTATCCGAGAGAGCGCTTTCCCTGTGCGACCAGGCGGCCTATGTCCCCGGCACAAAGGAGAACCCAGCCCAGTGACCCTGCTTTTCGACCTTCCCGTCGCCCCCGCCGTGCCCGTCGTCGGCGAAGAGGCCGCCTATCCGGTGCGCCGCATCTTCTGCGTCGGACGCAATTACGCCGCGCACGCGCTGGAACTGGGCAACGCGGTCGACCGCGAGGCACCGATCTGGTTCAACAAGGCCCCCGCAGCTCTGTGCCTCGACGGCGGCGCGATCCCCTATCCGCCGGGCACCGAAAACTGCCATTACGAGATGGAACTGGTCGTCGCCATCGGCGCGCCCGCGTTCCGCGTCGCGCCCGAGGCAGCGATGGAGGTGGTCTACGGCTATGCCTGCGGCCTCGACATGACCCGGCGCGACCTGCAGAACGCCTCAAAGGCCAAGGGCTACCCGTGGGACACCGGCAAGGACTTCGAGAACGGCGCGGTGATCGCACCGATTACGCCCGCGGCCGCCTTCACGCCCGAAGGCCAGCGCATTGCATTGTCGCAGGGCGGCGCGGTGAAGCAGGACGGCGTGCTCTCGGACATGATCTGGTCGATCCCCGAGCTGATCGCCGACCTCTCGCGCCTCTACCATCTGGCGCCCGGCGACCTGATCTACACCGGCACCCCGGCGGGCGTGGGGCCGGTCGCGGTGGGCGACGTGCTGGAAGGCACGATCGACGGCCTGACCCCGCTGCGACTGGAAATCGGCGCAGCTGAGTGAATGCGTCCCCGGTCGTCCAGCGGCCGGGGAACCTTCAAATCAATCCTCGTCCTTCCAGCCCCACCACATGAAGCAGGGCGGTACGTTGATCGGCTCAATCGCGTCGTCGATGCGCTTGAAGTGCGGGGCCATGTAGCTGCGCGCCTTGGGGCGGAACTGGTAGACCAGGAACGCGCCGCCCTTACGGATCACGCGGTAGGTGGCCGAGGCGATGGCGGGCGCCACGCCCTTGGGCAGGGTCGAGAACGGCAGGCCCGAGAGGACGTAGTCGGCCTTTTCATGCCCGTGCGCGCGCACGATCTCCTCGACGTCCGCCGCCGAGCCGTTGACCGCGACGAAGCGGCTGTCGGTGATGGTGCGGCGCAGGTAGTCGATGAACATCGGGTTGGTGTCGATGACGATCAGCATGCCGTCGCGCGGCAGGCGGTCGAGCACCGGCTGGCAGAAGGTGCCGACGCCGGGGCCGTACTCGACGAACAGCCTGGTGTTCGCCCAGTCCACCTTCGACAGCATGCGGTTGATGGTGAAACGCGAGGACGGGACGATCGAGCCGACCATCACCGGGTTGCGGATGAAGCCTTCGAGGAACACGCCCCAAGGCCCCATGCCCTGCTTGATCTTGCGCCTGATCCGTTGGGCCAAAGGCTGTCGGGCAAGCTCGGTGCTGGTCATGCTGAGGAAGGCTCTCGCAATATTGTCATGTCACGGATGTGCAATGCGGTGGCAGATTGTCCCTGCCAATGCAAGGCGATGGCGCGTTGCCGGAACGCGCCGGATGGGGAAACCGGGTCAGAGAATCTGGTGAACCGTGTCCTGCGGGCGACAAAGCCGCGCGCCCTTGTCGGTCTCGACCAGCGGACGCTCGATCAGGATCGGGTCGGCGGCCATGGCGGCGAGGACGGTCGCGTCGTCGGCCTGCGGCAGGCCGCGTTCCTCGGCATCGGTGCCGCGGATGCGCAGGCCCTGCTGCGGGGTGATCTCGGCGTCGCGGTAGAGCTGCGCCAGCTTTTCGGCGCTCGGCGGGGTCTTGAGGTATTCGATCACCGTAACCTCGACGCCCGGCGTTTCTTCGAGGATCGCCAGGGTCTTGCGCGAAGTGCCGCACTTGGGATTGTGCCAGATGGTAGCCTTCATGGGGTGTCTCCTTTGGGCGATAACGCCGGAATTCTGCCGGAGCCGCCGGGGACCGGCGCGGCGTCGATCTTCTCTTCGCGGCGGGCGACGGCGGCGGCGCGCTGGATCGCGCGCACGAGCCGGGGCTGGACGCCGCAGCGGCACAGGTTGGGGATCGCCGCCTTCACATCCGCCTCGCTCGGGCTGGCGTTGCGAGCAAGGAGAGCGGCGGCGTTCATGACGATGCCCGGCGTGCAGAAGCCGCACTGCACCGCCTGCTCGGCCACCATCGCCTGCTGCACCGGGTGCGAGCGGTCGCGCGACAGGCCCTCGACGGTGACGACGAAGCGGCCCTCGCACTCTGCCAATGTGATAAGGCACGATCGCAGCGCGGCGCCGTCGACCATCACCGTGCAGGCATGGCAGTCGCCCACGCCGCAGCCGTACTTGGTGCCGGTGAGGTTGGCCGCGTCGCGCAGCGCCCACAGCAGCGGGGTGCGCGGGTCCATCTCGAACTGGACGGGGCGGTCGTTGACGGTGAAGCGGGTCATCTCAGGCGTATCCGGTGGCCAGCGCCCGCGCCCAGTCGTCGCGCCCACCCTCGGCGGCGCGGCGGGCGGCGGCGGTCCAGTCGTAAGCAACGGCGAGCAGTTCCGCTTCCCAGCCGTCAGGCCCGCGCTCGATCACGGCATAGCGGGCCTCGGGGGAACCCGATTCGATGACGTAGGGATGCGGATGATCGTCGGCGAAGGCGGGCAGGCCGACCGAGCCGGGGTTCACCACCAGCCGCCCGTCATCGAGGCGGACCGCGCGCTGCTTGTGCGAGTGGCCGCAGAGCACCAGCGGGGCGTCGATCCCGCCCAGCCGCTCGGCGATCTCGTTTGGGGTGGCGGCGCGGCAGCCGGTGGGCTCTACCGTCTCCAGCAGAAACTCCAGATCGCCGCGCGGGGAGCCGTGGCAGGCGTAGAGGTCGCTCTCCAGCCACATGTCCACCGGCAGAGACGCCAGCCAGTCGCGGTGGCGCGGCTGCAGGACGGCATCGGTGGCGGCGTCGGAAAGGTTCATCTCGGCGCGCGACTGTTCGAGCAGCTGGCGCTCGTGATTGCCCCGGATCGTCTCCAGCCCGAGCGCCATCAGCCGCTCCGCCGTGCCCACGCTGTCGAGCGGGCCGCTCAGGATGTCGCCGAGGTTCACCACCCGGCGCACCCCGCGCGAGGCCGCGTCCGCCAGCACCGCGTCGAGCGCGCCGAGGTTGCCGTGAATGTCGGAGATCACCGCGATGGCCATGCCCTCGCGGTGCCCCACTCGCAGCCTTAGCGCAAGCCCAGCCTGAACCCCGCCCACAACGTGCGCGGCTGGCCCAGATCCATCGAGCCGCCCGCATTGCGCGTCACGATCGTCTCGTCGGTCAGGTTCTCGGCGCGCAGGACCAGCGAGGCGAAGCGCGTGATCGGCACTTGCGCGTAAAGGTCCAGCGTCGTCGCGGCGGGCAGGGTGTCGACCTGAAGGTCGTGCTCGTACTGCGCGCCGGTGCGGCGCAGCGTGGCGGCAAGGCGCCAGCCGTCGGCGGGTGCCCATGCCACCGTTCCGCTCGCCGCCAGCTTGGGCACCTGCGCCGGGCGCATGCCGTCGAGCGCGATCTGCGCGGCGGTCGCCTTCACCTTGGCGTCGGTCCACGACAGCGAGCCGGACAGATCGACCTTGCCCAGCTTGAGGTCGGCGCTCGCCTCGATCCCGCGCGCGTGGATCGAATCGACGTTCTGCCGCTCGCGCACGGTGGAGGACAAGGTGACGTTGGCGATGGCGTCCTTGAGGGTGTTGTCGAAGGCGTTGAGCGACAGGTTCAGCGCCTCGGAGGGGTGGAAGTCCACGCCCGCCTCGTAGCCGCGCAGACGCTCGGGCTTGAGGGCGGCATTGGCGTTGGTAGTGATCGGGAACACCACGAAGGGCCGGTACAGCTCGTTCAGGGTCGGCAGGCGCAGGCCGGTATAGGCGGCGGCGCGCAGCGAGACGGCGGTGCCGGCATTCCACACGATCCCGCCGCGTCCGTTCGCGTTCCAGCCGTCGCGGTAGGCGTAGCGGGTGTCCTGCGTCACCACACCCGCCGCGCTTACCTGATGGTAGTAGCCGTCGGTGATCGTCCAGCGGTCGAGGCGGCCGCCCGCGGTCAGCACGAACTGGCCGATGGTCCAGTCGTCCTCGATATAGAAGCCGAGGTCGGACTGCCGCCCGCCCGCCTTGCGATGCGCGGTGGCGAGGCCGGTGACGGCGCTATAGGGTGCTTCCACAAGGTTCCCGCGCGAGAGCTTCACGTCGGTGCCGATGCGCAGCACGTGGTTCTCGCCGACCGGCGGGCGGATCTCCGCCTTGCCGCCGACCGCCAGCGTCGGGGTCTTGGCCTGATCGAGCGTCTTCCTGTAGCTCGTTGAACTGATGACGATGTTCGAGAAGTCCTGCGCCTGGACGAAGCCCAGCACGTCGAACTGCCAGTCGCCCCGGCCGACGAAGCGCAGCGAACCCTGTTGGCCGGACGACGTCGAATCCGCACCCTTGAAGCGCAAGGTACGCGAATCGTCATAGACGAGACCCGATGCCTGCACTTCGACGGTGTCGCTCAGCGGCGCCACGGCGCGCAGTGAGCCGGACAGGCTTTCGTACTGTGCGCGGGCGGTTGCGGCGACGCGCTGGTCCTTGGGGGTGGTCCAGAAGCCCTGACCGCGATCCCACTGCACGCCCGCGACGACGAAGCCTTCACCCAGGCGCGGGGCCACGGTGAGCGAGCCTTGCGTCTCGCCCCGGTTGTTGACCAGCGCCTCCGCGCTTACCGGGCCGAGTTCATCGGGGCCGGCGCTCTCCATCTCGATCGTGCCCGAGACCGCGCCCATGCCGAACGCGCCCATGCCGCCGCCGCGCGTCACGCGCACGGTGCTCAGGCGGTCGGGAGAGAGCGCGCTGAGCGGAATGTAGCCGAAGAACGGGTTCGCCACCGGCACCCCGTCGAGCAGCACTTGCGCGCGGCTCGATGCATTGCCGCCCAGCGCGCGCAGGGTCACGCCCTGGTTCGAGGGATTGGACGAGCGGCTGTCGGAGCGGCGGAACTGCTGGAACCCCGCGACCGAGGCCAGCACGTCCTCGATCCGGCCCGAGGCGCTGGAGACCAGCTTGTCGCGCTCGATCGTCTGGACGTCGTAGGCGGGCGTCGTCGGGCCGTCGGAAAGCCCGTGTCCGGTGACGACGATGGGCTCGCGCGGGGCGGCGTCATCGTCCTCGGCCAGCGCGGGATGCGCGAGCAGGGTGAGCGGCAGGGTGAGCAGGGCACGGGCGGTACGGCGTCGAATCGAGGTCATGGTTTTTCCGGTTTTCAGGCATCGTTCTCCGCCCCGGTGTCTCGTGCAAAGCCTCGCGGCTGACAAGACGGACACCGCGCGGGCGACCAAAGGGATGACGCGGAAACTCTTCGCCTGGGCTCGCCCGGAGACCGAACCACCCGCAGGATGGCGGAGCAGCGGGGGCAGGAACTTATCCGAAGAGATCCGCCTGCGCATCCGCCGATGGTCCAGCCAGCTGACGATGGACCTGTGCAACCACGGCCACGAAATAGAGCGCCATGATCGTCGCCAGCACGGCCTCCACGGCCGCCGCCGCGAAGCGCGCGACTTCGCCCGGAGCAAGCAGCGCGATCGGCATCGTCAGCATATTGGCGAAGATCAGCAGCACCACCATCGCGATGACCAGCAGCGCATAGAACCCCAGCAGCCGCGCCGTGTTGCCCCGGGTGAGTTGCCATGAGCGCACCAGCGCCGCGACCGGATTGAACACGTGCTCCACCGCGATGACGGGTGCGGCCACCGAAAGCCGCACGCCCACCGCGATGGCAAACAGCAGCACGATTGCCAGCCCGATCACCCCGCCGACGACGCCGCCCGCAAGCCCCAGAACACCCGCCACCACCATCGCGATCAGCGCCAGCCCCATGCCCGTCAGGATCTGCGCGACGAGATAGGGAACCACGCCCTTCAGCCCGGCGCGGATCGCCCCACCCACGGTCGGCCGCCGGTCGCTGTCGAGCAGGCACAGCAGCGAGAGCGAGCCCAGCGCCTGAAACAGCGCCATCGGGAGCAGCACCCACGCCGCCGAGAGATAATAGTTCCGCAGCATGGTCATCATCTGCGTCTCGGTCATCCCCGCGCCGGTTTCCGGCGGCGGGAAGAAGATCGAGAACATCAGCTGCGGCAGGAGGAAGAACACCCCCGCCAGAGCCAGCACCACCTCGCGGTTGGCGGAAACGGCCTGGGACGCCTGGCTCCAGGCCCGGCTGCTGTCGAACTTCATCAAGGGTTCCATGATCCCGCCATAGACGCCGGTTGGCGCGTTTGCACTTGATAACCGCATGGAATGACGCCACGCAACGCGGCATGACTTCGCTACCCGGTGATATTGAACTGCGCATCTCCACCGAGCCGGTGCCTTACCGCGAGGCGCTGGAGGAGATGACCGCCCGCAACGCAGCCATCGCCGCCGGAGAGGCGCGCGAACTGGTCTGGCTGCTGGAGCATCCGCCAGTCTACACCGCCGGCACCAGCGCCGCCGTCGCCGAACTGCTCGACCCGCGTTTCGAGGTGGTCGAGGCCGGTCGCGGCGGGCGCTATACCTACCACGGCCCCGGCCAGCGCATCGGCTACGTCCTGCTCGACCTCAAGAAACGCGCCCGCGACGCGCGCGGCTTCGTCCACGGCCTCGAAGGCTGGGTGATCGAGACCTTGCGCGATTTCGGCGTCGAGACCTTCCGCTCCGAAGGCCGCATCGGCATCTGGACCACTGACGTCGACGGTCGCGAGGCCAAGATCGGCGCGATCGGCGTGCGCATCCGCAAGTGGGTGACCATGCACGGCTTCTCGGTCAACGTCGCGCCCGACCTGTCGCACTTCACCGGCATCGTGCCTTGCGGCATCGAGGAATTCGGCGTCACCAGCCTCAAGCGGCTGGGCAAGGACGTGGACCTCGCCGCCTTCGACGCCGCCCTGATCGCGCGCGCCCCGGCGTTCCTCGCCTCGCTGGAAAGCCCCTGCCCGCCGAGTACACCGGAGACCGCAGCATGAAGTCCGCACACCTGATCCTGCCCGTCGCCATGGCAGTGCTGGCGCTCGGCGGCTGCGGCAAGAAGGCGGACGACCAGCCCAAGGCAGCGGCGGGCGGCGAACTGCTGCCGCGCTCGGTCAGCGACGACATGCTGCCGTATGATACGGTGAAGTCGCAGGCCTCGCTGTCGGACCCGAATGCCGGGCTGGGTCTGCCGCGCACGGGCGGACCTGCGGTGCCGCCGTCGGAAGTGGCGGATGACGTGGTCGAGGGTGAAGAGCCCGCGACGGTGATCGAAGCTCCGCCGCCTCCGGCGCCATCCGCTACGCCGACGCAGCCCTAAGCAAAATCCTCCCTGTTGCGAAGCAATGGGGAGGTGGCAGCCCGCAGGGCTGACGGAGGGGTCTGCGCCTTCTCCCCCTCCACCACCGCCTGCGGCGGCGGTCCCCCTCCCCATCGCTACGCGACGGGGAGGATGCGCCCCTTGCACCAACCTCTCCATCAGGCGCATCATGCTCCCCAACCGGAGCCACCCGCGATGCTGCCCATCCTCACCGTCTTCGAAACCTCCCCCGACCGCGGCCGCGGCCTCGCCCGCGACATGCCGGTCCGCTGGGCGCTGGAGGAAGTGGCGCAGCCCTACACAGTGCGCCTCGTCTCGTTCGCCGCGATGAAGAAGCCCGAGCACCGCGCCCGCAACCCCTTCGGCCAGATTCCGACATACGAGGAAGGCGATCTCACCCTGTTCGAATCGGGCGCCATCGTGCTGCATCTGGCGCAGGGCCATACAGGGCTGCTGCCGGAGGACGGCGAGGCCCGCGCCCGCGCGATCACATGGATGTTCGCCGCGCTCTCCACGCTGGAGCCGCCGATCATCGAACGCTCGATGGCCACGCTGTTCGAGCACGACAAGCCCTGGCACGAAGAGCGCCTGACGATGCTCGACGCCCGCGTGCGCACGCGGCTGGGCGACCTAGCAGCGCGGCTGGGCGGGGCGGAATGGCTGGACGGTGCTTTCAGCGCGGGCGACCTGATGACGATCGCGGTGCTGCGCCGTCTGGCGAGTTCGGGACTGCTGGAGGACTACCCGAGGCTCCGCGCCTATATCGCACGCGGCGAGGAACGCCCCGCCTTCCAGCGCGCCTTCGCGGCACAGCTGGCGGTGTTCGAACAGGCCGGGCGCTGAGGGAACCGTTTTCCTACAGCAGCAGCGCAGCGGTATCCTCGCCCGATGCGCGCCCTGCCCCGCCTTCTTCCCGGACGTTACGCAGCCGGTTCATCGCGCAAGGTTACACTTTTCACGCACAAGGTGACACATCGCGCCTGCAAGGTGACAGGTCCGGCGCCTAAGGTGACACTTTTTGCGCGCAAAGTGACACATCGCGCGCACAAGGTGACACTCTCCAATGGAAAGCTGTCACCTTGCGAAAGACAGCTCGGCCCGAAAACCACGCAAATCCGCCATTCACGCCCGCGAACGACGGCCCGGTGTTTCCCTCTGGACCGTGTAAACCGTGTAAACCTCGGGCGCTCAGAGCGCCTTGTCGTAGATCGCGTATTCGCGGTTCACGGTGCTGTCGATGGCGTCGGCGATGGCGACCATGCCCTGGTTGTCCTCGAGCACCCAGCCGATCTCGCCCCGCTTCGCCCCGAACTTGCTGGTGGCGGCGCGGCGGATATACTCGATCATCATGAAGGCCAGCTGGCTGGCGAGGCGCGAGGACTGCAGCTTCTTGCGCACGCCCATCAGCGGCACGCGCATGTCGGCGGGCTTCGGCTTGCGCAGCCACAGCAGCAGCTTGATCAGGCCGAGGATCGACGGCTTGCCGTTGCGCTTGTTGACCTTCATCTGGATGCCGTTGAGATCGGGCAGCGTCATCATGAACGCCACCGGCTCGCCCTCGTACTCGGCGATCATGATCAGTTCGGGGTGCACCAGCGGCTTCAACGCCTTGCCGGTGTACTCGATCTCCTTGTCGGTGAAGGGCACGAAGCCCCAGTTGTCCGACCAGGCATCATTGAGGATCTCGCAGATGATCGCGGCTTCGCGGTCGAAATGCTTCAGCTCTACGCCGCGCACGTTGATCTTGGCGTTCTTCTCGCCGGACGAGACGATGCGCTGGATCAGCGGCGGGAACTGCTTGGTGACGTCGAGTTCGTAGGTCTTCAGCGTCTTGACGACGGTGTAGCCCTGGCTCTCGATCCAGCCCTGATAAGCGGCATTGTGGTGCGCCATCATCACCATCGGCGCATGGTCGTGGCCTACCGTCTGGATGCCGGGCTCCTCCCATACCGACAGGTTCATCGGCGCCAGCACGCGGGTCATGCCCTGCTCGCGCAGCCACTGCTCGGCACGGGCGATGAGGGCGTGTGCCACTTCGGCATCCTCCGCCTCGATCGCGCCCCAGTTGCCAGTACCCGGCCCCATGCCCTGCTCAAGCGGCTGTTTCAGCGCCTGTTCATCGATATGCGCCGATATGCGGCCGACGATACGGCCGTCCCGCTTCGCCAGGAACAACTGGACGCGGGCATGCTCGAAGAACGGGTTCTTGCCTGCGGTGAACTTGGAGATCTCCTCCGAGCGCAGATTCGGTACCCAGTTTTGATCTGACGCATTGAGTCGATAAGCGAGATCGACAAAAGCGGCGATGTCGGCCTTGCTGGAGATCGGTGTGATGACTAGTTCGGCCACGATGCTGCCTTTGTTCTGGCGTAACGGAATATGAGCGCGACGTGCTGCCGATGGCGGCAGGTTGTCAAGTCGGACCGCACGGCGAATTGCGGTGGAGCGCTAACCGGGCGGCCTTATGCCCGGAAACACTTTGGAAATCTTGCACGATGAATGCCCAGAATGCGATCGACCTGACCCAGACCGATGGACAGCCCAATGCGCGCGACGCCGCGCAGGGATCGACGTGGCACTCGCAGATGCCCGACGACAAGGCGATGCTGCGCGCCGCCGTCGAACTGACGCGCGACATCGCGGCGGCCAGGCCCGGGATCTACTGGCCGGACATGCTGGGCAGCGCCGCGCTCGGCTATGCCGCGCTGGCGGGGGCGATTCTCGTGAGCAATCCGGTGGTGGCGGTGCTGCTGGGCGTGATCGCCTCGCTGGCGCTCTACCGCGCGCTGCTGTTCATCCATGAACTGACGCACATCCACAAGGACGCCCTGCCCGGCTTCCGCTTCGGCTGGAACCTGCTGGTCGGCGTACCGATGCTGATCCCCTCGTTCATGTACGAGGGCGTGCATACCCAGCACCATGCCCGCACCCGCTACGGCACGGTCGAGGACCCGGAGTACCTGCCGCTGGCGCTGATGAAGCCGTGGAGCCTGCCGGTCTTCGCGCTCACCGCGATCCTGCTGCCGCCCGCGCTGCTGATCCGCTCGGCAGTGCTGGTGCCGCTGGGCGTGGTGATTCCCCCGCTTCGCACGCTGGTGTGGGAGCGCGTCTCGGCGCTCGCCATCAACCCGCAGTACAAGCGCCGCAAGCCTGAGGGCGACTTCGCCCGCATGGTGTTCTGGCAGGAACTGGCCTGTTCGGTCTGGGCCATCGGCGTCGTCGCGGCGAGCTTCGCCTGGGGCTGGAGGCCGCTGCTGATCGCGCTGTGCGTCGTCTCGTTCACCGCGCTGCTCAATCAGGTCCGCACGCTGGTCGCCCATCTGTGGGAGAACGATGGCGAGGCGATGACCGTCACCGCGCAGTATCTCGATTCGGTGAACGTGCCGCCGCCCGGCTTCGTCGCGGCGATGTGGGCACCGGTGGGCCTGCGCTATCATGCGCTGCACCACCTGCTGCCCTCGATGCCCTATCACTCGCTGGCCGAGGCGCACCGCCGCCTCACCGGCCATCTGGAAGAGGACTCGACTTACACAAAGGCCAGCTATCCCGGCCTCACCCCGCTGCTCGGGCGGCTGGCGCGCAGCACGATGACCCGCCGCTGATACAAAAAACCCGATGAGGCTGGCTCATCGGGTTTTTGTGAAGCCCATCCGGAGCTTCCAAGTCTGATGCCTCAAGCACCTCGGAGACTTTGGGAAAGGTTTACTCCTCGGTCCTGATCAGGACCGTCTCGCCGATGAGTGCAAACAGCAGGAACGGCGCCCATGCCGCGATCAGCGGCGGGTAGCCACCGAAGTTACCCATCGCCAGAGCCGCATTGTCGAACACGAAGTAGGCGAAACCGAGCGCCATGCCGGTCACCGCGCGGATCAGCAGCGCACCGGAACGAGCCAGACCGAAGGCCGCCACGGCCCCCAGCAAAGGCATGAGCGCCGAAGACAGCGGTCCGGAAAGCTTGTGCCACCACGCGGCGTCGAGTTCGCTGGTCCGCCGCCCTGCCTCACGCACTGCCTTGATCGAACCGGTGAGTGTGAAGATGTCCTCGGCATCGGCATCGACCTTCGAAATGAAGATCTTGATCGGCGTGATCCCCGGCGCGACGGTGGCTGCAGCCAGCGTCGTCGTCGTGGTGTCGGACACCTGAAATCTGGTCGGCTTGTCGAGCCTCCAGCCGGGATTCGCGTAAGCTGCGGTAGACGCGCGCATCATCTCGACGATCATGTCGTTGTCGTCGCGACGATAGTACGTGACACCGTGCAGCGTCATCGCGTTACCCTCACCCGAAAGCGACTGCGCCAGCAGCAGATCGCGGCCGTCCGCGAGATAGAGGTTCGCCTTCGGGCTCGCGTTCTTCGGGATCGGCCCATAATCGACCGCCTGCCACGCATCTAGGGTGCGCGCGGCGCGGGTGACCACGCGCTCGTTGAAAGCGAAGCTGAAGCCGGAGATCACTAACGCTGTCAGAATCAGCGGCGCCAGCACCTGATGCGCCGACAGGCCCGCCGCCTTCATCGAGATGACTTCGCTGTTCTGGTTCAACGTCGCAAGCGTGATGATCGTGGCCAGCAGGACGGAATAGGGCAGGAACCGCGCGATAAGCTGCGGGACCCGCAACGACACGTAGTAGAGCAACTGCATCTGGCCGTTGCCCTTGTAGGCCAGAATATCGCCGCTTTCGCCGAGAAGGTCGAGCACCTGCAGCACCAGCACCAGCATGATCAGCACGGCGACGATGCGTGTCAGGAAAAGCCGCGCAAGGTAGAGCGTCAGCGTGCGCGACGGGAAGAATTCGAGGTTCATGGTCAGCTCTGGTCCGCTGGCGTCGGCAGGATAGGCCCGCGCCTGTTCCGGCGCAGCAGCGACTTTAGGCGCTTGACTACCTTGTCGGACGCCGTCTCGAGCCATCCGATCGCCTGCCCTCCCGGTATGTATGCCACACGCCAGTACATCCACAGGATGATCGCCGCGAAGACGAAGAACGGTCCCCACAGCCCCAGGATCGGGTTCATCTTGCCGAGCGAGGCGACGTCGTTCGCGTACTGGTTGACCTTGTGATAAGCCACCACCATCACGATCGAAACAAACAGGCCGAGGGCCGAAGTCGACCGCTTGGGCGGGATCGCCAGTGCGACGCCAAGGAGCGGCAGCAACAGCATCATCACCACTTCGACCATACGATAGTTGAAGTTCGCCTGGCTGGAGACGCGCTCCTCGGTAGGCGCATCCTTGTCCCAGCCCAGTTTGAGAAGTTCGGGCAGCAGGTATTCGCGCTCCTGCCCGCCGCGCTGGCGGAACTTCTCGATCGCGGGAAGTTCGATCGGCAGATCATGGCGAGTGAAGGTCAGGACGCGAGAAGGCTTGCCGGGTTCATCCTGGATGATCTGGCCCTGTTCGAGGCGGAAGATGATCGTGTCCGGATTATCCTTGAGCGCGAGGAAGCGTCCTTCGCGCGCAGAGATCGAAAGCACCTGCCCCTTGTCGTTCGACAGTCGCGCGAAGATGCCGATCAGCTTGCGCCCGTCGTCCCGGCTCTCATCGATGCGCAGGGCGATACGATCCTTGAGCGCGGTGAACTCACCCACCTTGATCGAGGCGCCCAGCGCACCCGACTTCAGCTCATAGTTGAGTTCTTCGTAGTAGTAGCGCGACAAGGGCTGGAGGTAGCCGACGATCGCGAAGTTTGCGATGACCAGCACGATCGTGATCATGTAGGGCACGCGAAGTATGCGAGTGTAGCTAAGGCCCACGGCACGCATGACGTCGAGTTCGCTGCTCGTCGCCAACTTGCGGAAAGCCAGCAGGATGCCGAGCATCAGGCCAAGAGGAATGGCGAGGCTGGCATATTCGGGCATCATGTTCGCCAGCATCTTGAAGACGACGCCGATCGGCCCGCCCTCCGTAGCGACGAAGTCGAAGAGCCGCAGCATCTTGTCGAGCACCAGCAGCGATGCCGCGAGCAGGAATATGCCCAGCATCGGCATCAGCACGAGGCGAAAGATGTAGCGATCCAGGGCGTTGATGAACTTCACTTAGACGTCGTCACTCAACCGTTCTCCCTCGCCCTTAACGGCTCGCGCCGGGTGGGCAAAGCGATTTGTCGCAAGCCGAAGGTCTTGCCGCCCTGATGGCATTATCAAAGCGCTTGTTTCGCTGTTCAACGGTGCAGGAACCTGAAGGTTGCTCGCCTGCAAGATGACGCGATCAGGCCTTTTCCAGCGTGCACTGGAGGGGGTGCTGATTCTGCCGGGCGAAATCCATCACCTGATTCACCTTGGTCTCGGCGATTTCGTAAGGGAAGATGCCGCAGACACCGACACCTTTTTGGTGAACGTGAAGCATGACGCGCGTGGCCTGCTCGAGGTCCATATGGAAGAAGCGCTTCAGGACCAGCACCACGAATTCCATCGGGGTGTAGTCGTCATTGAGCATCAGCACCTTGAACTGGCTGGGCTTCTTCGGCTTGGCGCGGGTCTTGGTGGCGATGCCGATCTGATGGTCATCGCCAGTACCATGATCGGAATCGTCGCTGTCCGCCATCACGACCGGGACAGGCGCGAACGGATAGAGCGACAGGTCAGAATCAGCGATCAGGGGAATCATGGTGCTCAGAATATCGTACCGAGGCGTCCGATAACAAGATGCCCCGGCCGATATTCTCGGTCAGATGGCTCAATCAGCCGGATAACAACGTCACCCGGCCGAGCGAACCTGTCTGAAATCAGAACGGAGCGGCCGAGCGCGCCTTCTCGACGGCGATGCTCACGCGGCCAGAAATCGGCGCGAAAGTGTCGCTGAACAGCTTGAGCATGGCTTCGCTGTTCTTCGAGCTGTACGCCACGGCGGTGTCGAAGTTCTTGCGAACGAGATCGCTCTGCAGCTTGAAGAAATCGGTCGGCGACTTGGCGGCGGCGAGTTCCTTGACGTCACCCGACATCTTCTCGAAAGCAGCGCGGCTTTCCGACACGAATTCCGAACCAAGCGCCTGCACGCCCTCTGCGTAGATCTTACCCGATTCGACGGCAGCTTCGACATTGCCCTTTGCGAAGTCGCTGACTTCGCCGAGCATGCTGGTGCTCTTTTCGAAAGCGGCCTTGGCCTTGGCCTGAGCCTCGGTGATGGCGTCCTGAAAACCGGTGAAGTTAGCGCTCATGTCCATTGTCGTTTCCTCGAGCATGAAATTGGAGAACAGTCCTGCGAAGACGGGCTTGCCCGAAACGGGCCTCGGGGCGGTCTTTGGTGCCGCCGTTTTTGTGGCCGCCTTCGGAACCGGAACGGCAGCAACCGTTTCCTTGACGTCCTTGGCAACCGTAGTGGCCGGCTTGGTCTCGACAACCTTGGCCGGAACAACTGGTGCGACCGGCTTCGGCTTTGCGGGAGCGACCGAAGCGGCCTTGATCTTGGGTTCCGCAGCCTTGACCACCGGCGTCTTTGCCGGTGGTGCCTTGGCTACAGGCGCCTTGACCGGCGCCGCCTTTACGACGGGCGCCTTGACGGGAGCATCAACCTTCGTCGAGGCTTCCGGCTTGGAGGGAACTGGTGCCGCAGGCTCCGCCGCCGAGGGCAGCGCAGCCGCCACAGGCTTGGGCGCTTCCGCCTTGGGCTTTTCCGGCGCATCCGGAATGGATTTGACCGGGTCAGCCACCCTGGCTTCCACAACCTTGGGAGGCGTTACGGGAGCGACATTGGTCTTCGGGTCTTCATTATCGGCCATCTGAGCATCCAGCCTTTTTTGAAAACTTCGATTATGAGCCGGGCGTCACCCCGGTAAAATCCATGCAAACCACGAGTCGCACGGACCGTTGCTGCGTTGCAAAATAGATTTTTGCAGACGCGAAGTCAACACTTCTATGTTGCGGTGCACAATTTGTGCTGCGCCGCACAATTTTGTCTTGCTTTTCAGGTTCACGCAGACTGTCTGCAGCAGATTACAGCCATGTGTCAGCACGCCTGCAAGCTCGGGTCACGCAATTAAAATGCCGAAATGGACCTTGTTTCAGCGCGTGGAGACGTAGCGACCCGGCGCGTCTTCTATGACCTTGTCACCGCGTGCGCCCGGCTTGCGCTTACCGCGCGAAGGGACTTCGGCAGGGTCGAGATCGCGCAGCCACTCGACCCAATGCGGCCACCAGGAACCGGGATGTTCGGTCGCCCCTTCCACAAATTCCGCTAGAGACTCGGGCGATCCGGCATTCGTCCAGTACTGGTACTTGCCGGTAGACGGCGGATTGACAACGCCTGCGATGTGGCCGGAGCCGGCGAGGAGGAATGTCCAGTCCCCGGCGAGATAGCGGGTCAACTTCCAGACGCTGGTCGCCGGAGCAATATGATCTTCGCGTCCGGCCTGGATATAGCAGGGCGTTGCGATGCGGTGCAGGTCTATCGGCGCCCCGCAGGCGGACAGCGAATCGGCTACGGCCAACCGGTTGTCGCGATAGAGGTCGCGCAGGTAATTGCGATGCCAGCGCGCCGGAAGGTTGGTGACGTCACCGTTCCAGTGCAGCAGGTCGAACGCAGGGTAATCCTCGCCCTTGAGGTAATTGCGCTCGACGTAGTTCCAGATGAGGTCGTTGCCGCGTAGGATGTTGAAGGTCGCGGCAAGATAGCGCCCATCGAGATAACCCTCGGGCGACAGGCGGCCGACCGTCTCGATCTGCTGGTCATCGATGAAGTTCTTGAGGTCGCCTGCATCCTCGAAATCGACCTGTGCGGTGAAGAAGGTGGCGCTGGCGACCTTGCCCGCTTCACCTTTTCGCGCGAGGACAGCCAGCGTGGCGGCGAGCGTAGTGCCGGCCACGCAATAGCCGATCGTGTGCACCGACGGCACGTCGAGACGGTTGCGCGCAAAGTCCACCGCCTCGATCTGAGCGGCGATGTAGTCGTCCCAAAGAAGGTCCGCCATCGAGGCGTCGGCCGACTTCCACGAAACCATGAACACGGTCACACCCTGCTCGACCGCCCAACGCACGAAGCTTTTCCGGGCGTTGAGATCGAGAATGTAGAAACGGTTGATCCATGGCGGGAAGATCACCAGGGGAGTCTTCAGAACCTTGTCGGTCGTCGGGGTGTACTGGATGAGCTGGTAGAGCGGCGTCTCGAAGACGACCTTGCCCGGCGTCACCGCGATGTTCTCGCCCAGCACGAAGGCGCCGGGTCGCGTATGCGTTAGCTGCCCCTTGCGCATGTCGTCTAGCAGGTTCTCGAAACCGCGCACGAGGCTCTCACCACGGGTTTCGGTAGCTCTCGCCAGAGCGACAGGGTTGGTAAGCGGGAAATTCGCCGGGCTCAGGGCATCCACTATGGCGCGCGTCGCGAAAAGCAACTGCGCCTTGCGCGCAGGCTCCATTCCTTCGACCGCCTCCGCAAGACCGGTAACCTGTTCGCTCATCAACAGATAGAGCTGATGCAACATCGCGAAGAACGGCTGGCGGCGCCATTCCGGATCGGAAAAGCGATGGTCGCGGCGCGGCAACTCGGGCTCCGCCTGAGCCTGCTCCCCGCGTGGACCAAGGCCGTACTGCCCGAATACCGCATTCACCAGCGCCAATCCCTCGTTCCAGAACTTCTGCTGGACTTCGGGGTTGGCAAAAGGAAGTTGCCGGAACACGCCTTCGGCCGTGGCGATCCACTTCATGGGATCGGCATAGTGAGGCGGCTTTTCGGCCGATGCCTTGCTCAACTGATCGACCTGGAACTCAGTCCAGATCGAATGCAGTCGCCCCGCCACCTCGGCCCATTGCACCGTGGCTTCCGCCTCAGGCGTACCCTCTGCAGGGATCATCTGGCCGAACAGCGTGGTGAGGCTCTGGACCTGGGACTTCATGACGTCGCTGATGAGGTCGGCGTCGGTAGCCATCGGCAATCGCTCTCCTTGGGATTCGCATGCAGGTTGGCCGCGTCGCAGACTCCTGTCGAGCCCCCTTCGCACGCTTCGGCGTGACATTTCCTGCAATTATCTTTCGCGAGTCCCCATTTGCGCAGGCTTGCGAATCCCCTACAGGGACCAAGCGGCGATCCTGCCGCCAAAGTTACTGGATACCAGAGGTCATGGAAGACGAGTTCTACCGCATCAAGCGACTGCCGCCCTATGTCATCGCCGAAGTGAACGCGATGAGGCACGCAGCCCGCCAGGCCGGTAAGGACATCATCGACCTCGGAATGGGCAATCCGGATCTGCCGCCACCCCAGCACGTGCTCGACAAGCTGTGCGAAGTGGCCCAGAAGCCCGACGCGCACGGCTATTCGCAGTCCAAGGGCATTCCCGGATTGCGCCGCGCACAGGCCAACTACTACGCCAACCGCTTCAACGTGGAGTTGGACCCCGAGAGCGAGGTCGTCGTCACGATGGGCTCGAAGGAAGGCCTTGCCAGCTTGGCTACCGCGATCACAGCGCCCGGCGACGTGGTGCTGGCGCCCAATCCCAGTTACCCGATCCACACCTTCGGCTTCATCATCGCCGGCGCGACCATTCGCTCGGTGCCGACGACACCCGACGAGAATTATTGGCGCTCGCTCGACCGCGCGATGGCCTTCACCGTGCCGCGCCCATCGATCCTGATCGTCAACTACCCGTCGAACCCGACGGCCGAGACTGTTGACCTCGCCTTCTACGAGCGCCTTGTCGCCTGGGCAAAGGAGAACAAGGTCTGGATCCTGTCCGACCTCGCTTATTCCGAGCTCTATTACGACGGCAACCCAACCCGCTCGATCCTTGAAGTGCCGGGAGCCAAGGACGTCGCGGTGGAATTCACCTCGATGAGCAAGACCTACTCGATGGCCGGCTGGCGCATCGGCTTTGCGGTCGGCAACCAGAAGCTGATCTCGGCACTGACCCGCGTGAAGTCCTACCTCGATTACGGTGCCTTCACCCCGATCCAGGCGGCTGCCTGCGCCGCCCTCAACGGTCCACAGGACATTGTCCAGCGCAACCGCGATCTCTACCAGAAGCGCCGCGACGTGATGGTCGAGGCATTCGGCCGTGCAGGGTGGGACATCCCCGCCCCCAAAGCCTCGATGTTTGCCTGGGCTCCGCTGCCTCCGGCGCTCAAGGAAATGGGAAGCCTGGAATTCTCCAAGCAACTCCTCACCCATGCTGAAGTCGCAGTCGCCCCGGGCGTCGGCTATGGCGAGGATGGCGAAGGCTTCGTCAGAATCGCCATGGTGGAAAATGAACAGCGCCTCCGTCAGGCGGCCCGCAATGTGAAGCGCTACCTGACATCAATGGGGGTTAATACTCCTTCATCGTGACAGTCACATTCCGCAGAAACCTCAGGATTTCTGCGGGATTTTGAAGTTAACGAACGGCCGCCCTGTAATAATATACGTGTTGTACCATAGGGCAAGAATACGCCATCTCGCCGCCCATTGCATTGGAATAGCGGGCTATTTGGGGGGCAGATGGCGGATCTTCTTTTGCGGCGTGAATCGCCGTATCACTTTCGATGGTTGGGCGCTGACAGGATCCCGATCGACTTCGACCTCAGGGCTTGCGGCTGGACGCTCGACTTCGGCGAACCTTCCTGCACCTGCATAGGCGTGATGTCCGCAGGCCGCCTCGATGCGGGGGGTTGGGAATGGTTGCTGGCCGTGCGCAGCGAGGTTCGCCGATTCATCCTCGTGATCGGCGCTGCTAGCCCAAGCGAACGCGCCGAGCTTCTTCAGGCCGGATTCGGTGAAGCCGTTCCCGACACGATCGACCGCAGCGAATTCGAGGCCCGGGCCTGCCGACTTGCCGAACTGACGCACTGGCTGCCCCGACACCGCCGCCTCGGCGACCTCGAATTGGATCTCCTCGCGCGTGAGGCTTACGGGCAGGGAAAGTCGCTCAACCTCAATCCGCGCGAATTCGCTCTGATCTGGCGCCTTGCGGACACGCCCGGCGAGCCGGTGAGCAAGCAGGATCTGATCCAGGACGTCTGGCGCATGGGCTTCGTACCCGAAACCAACAGCATCGCCGTCCATATGTCACGCCTGCGTCGCAAGCTGGGTTTCGTCGGCATGTCAGGCATCATCGCCACCGCTTCTGCAGGAGGGTACTGCTTGATGACGCCGAGCGATGAAGATGCGCGGCCTCTCTTCGTCTCAGGCAGCGGACCGTACACCAACCCTCAGCAAGCGGTCGCGTGAGGCTGGCGGACCTGCTCAATAGGATGGTCGATTGGCGATCCGGGCGAGGTCCTCGAGCGTATTGATATTGGCTATCGGCGTGGCGACCTCGACGGGTCGCGCGTCGATCAGTTCTCCAAAACGCCGCATGGAATGGCGTTCCGTGCTCTCAAGCAAGGCGTCCAGTTGCAAAGCGGCAGATGCCGGCCACAAGCCGATGACCGGCTGCGAGGCAAGATAGGCTGGCGCCTGTCCCAGCAAACGCGGCAAATCCTCCGGCAGAAGCCCAGCATCGACGCCGCAACTCAGGACGGCCTCGTAGCCCTCGTCCAGCGCATGATGCAAGGCGGCAGCCAGCCCGCCGAGTGGCCCCATGCCTGCCCTCGGCCAATCAGGGAGCGTAGGCGCCGGCGCTGTTTCACGGCCTGTGACGACAACGTGCTCGCACCAGCCCGAAAGCGCATCTACCGCCAGTGAAATCAGCGTGCGACCGCCGATTTCCGCCAGCGCCTTGTCACTGCCGAAACGGCTGGACAGACCGCCGGCAAGGACTGCTCCTAGAATCATGCATGGGCCTTTCATGCGAGTAAACCACCATTAAAGCGCCCCGTCCTTCCATATCGCAAGCAAAAGCACGGCTGCCACGGTGCCTTCTCGCGATCCCGCACAAACAAAATCCTACGACTAGCGCGAATCCCATTGCGCTCCCCTCTATCGGTTGCTAGGCGCGCACTCCTCCACACCGGATGGCCCGATGGCGGAGTGGTGACGCAGAGGACTGCAAATCCTTGCACGCCGGTTCGATTCCGGCTCGGGCCTCCATTTCTCTCTCCGGAGACGTCCACGGACGTCCGGAGAATGGCTGTTTTGCCGGGTTTAGTGACCGGCCTGTGGTGTCGTTCGGAAACCTGAGCCTTGCCAGCGCTGGCGACTGGCAGAACGCCGGCTGCTCAATCCCGGCAATCAGGGCGGGCCGATGTCCCAGCTCTCGCTGACGTTCCTCACGGGATTCATGCAGTGGCAGCCCAGGGACAAGGCGGTCCGCAACGCCATCGGCGATACACGCACCGACAGGTTGATCGACGAGGGCCATTATCGGCGCGACTTGTCCTGAGCAATATGGCTTGCAGTTCGTGCTCAATAAGTCCCGTGCAGATAAGTCAGGCAGCGCTGCGTCAGCGCCATTTCTTCAGCACCACATAGATAGCACCCTGCCCGCCATGGCGCCGATGCGCACCACGAATGGCGACGATGTCCGCGACGTGTTCGCTCGCGGCAAGCCAATCTACGATCTTCGCGCGGATCGCGCCCCGAGCGCTGCCTCGGTCCGCAGCATCCACCGGCCGTGGCTTGCCCGTCACGATCAGCACTACACGCGCCCCCATCGCCTTGGCCTGCACGAGTCCGTGCATCAGCCGCATGTAAGCCTGATCGAGGTTCGAACCATGCAGGTCGAGGCTGAAATCAGGGAGCAGCGTACCTTTGGATATCCGTTTTTCCCACGAACCGTCCAGGTTCACAGGCACTTCCGCGCGCGGCGGCGGCACGGGTGCCTTTGGCGGCAGCGGAGGCGGGATACGGCCCTTGACCTTCCTGGCAGGCACAAGGGGAACAACCAGTGCCGGAATCACGGGTGCGGGCACAGGCTCAGGCGCTACCAGCTTGCGGGGCGCTACAAGCGGCTTCACGGTACGAGCGACTTGCGCCCAGACCGCCTTTTCCTCCGCCGTAAGCCTGCGTCCCGGGCGTTTCACTGCGCACCGATACGGGTCAGCACGCCCTTGGGCAGGAAGATCAGCGCATTGCCCCGACCGCTCATGCCGCCAGCGGACTTGCGGGCCTGTGCGCCTGCTCCCCAGAAGGTGTCGAAGCGATTGACGCCCTTGATCGCACCGCCAGTGTCCTGCGCAATCCACAGGCCATTCGCCTCCCGGCGATCCAAATCGAGGTACACAGGGGCACCTAACGGCACATAACGGGGGTCTGCGGCCACCGAGTTACCTGCACGCACAGGCACATTGAGCGCACCGATCGGCCCGTCGCCGTTCAGCACCTTGAAGAACACCCAGGAGCGATTCTGCTCCATCAGCGCGCGCCCTTCGGCGGGATGTTCGCGGACGTATTGCATGATACCCTGCATCGACCCGGGATACTGTCCCGGCCCCGAACCGACCAGCCCCTGATCGCGCATGAGCCCACCGATCCCGGTATAGGGCAAGCCGTTCTGGCCTGCATAGCCGATGCGGGTAACGGTGCCATCGGGCGCGACGAGGCGGCCCGAGCCCTGTACCTGCAGAAAGAAGAACTCCACCGGATCGGCGACCCAGGCGATTTCCAGGCCTTTGCCCGCCAGCGCACCCGCATCGATCTGCGCGCGGTCGAAATAGGTCGTGAAAGTGCCGTCCGGCGCATAGCGGCCGAGCGGCATGCGACCGCTCTTGAGAGGCGCGGCATCGCCCGGTTTCGCACGCACCAGATCGGGAGGGAAGGCGTAGACCGGCACCGGGTAGCCCGGCCGCGGCGAGCGGCCGCCCGCGATCTCGGGTTCGTAGTAGCCGGTCGCGTAGGAACTGCCGTCACCGATGCGGGCGGTCTCGAAGTAACTGGAGAAAAACAGCACCGGCGATCCTCCCCCCCAGTTCGCGGCAGCCGTGCAGGCCTGCCGCCAGTCCTCGGGCCGGGTCAGGCCGCTACCGTCGTTGCGTGTGATGAGGCGCGGACAACTTTCACGGAAGGAGGCGAGCGCACCCGCCGCATCGGCGGCACCCATCCGCAACGAAGACAGCGTTGGCCCCCGGCGGACGCCGGCGGCAAGGGCGTTCTGAGGCGAGGGAAACGTCGGCTGCCCCGTCGAGGGAAGCGTTGGCATCCCCCCGGGCCTTGGTCCACCGGTCTTCGGGATGACGCCGCCGCAAGCAGCGAGCATTGCCAGCAGACCGACGACCAGAAGAGCGCGCAAGGTGCCTCGGATCGACCGGCCCGGCACGACGCCCCGTGCCATACTCTCCAGCGCCAATATACCCTCCCCGCAAAGCAGACGCCCCGCGCCGAGGGTGGCGCGGGGCGGATCAAGCTCAGTCGGCTAGCAGCACGATGAAGTGGGGATCAACCCCGGATCAACCTTCGTCGGTCTCTTCCAGGAGCCAGTCGGGATCAGGCGAGTTCACTGCGCGACCGAATGTCCAGACGTCGATCGCCTCGATCGCATCGTCGAGAGAACCGGCGACCACATGGCCCTCGGCATTGCGCGTCACGGCGGCGATGTCGGCGCGGAAACGCAGGCTGATGCGTGCATGCCCATTTTCGACGCCAGCGGCGGTGAAGCTCGTTTCCTCGATGCGGATCAGGCGGTTGTCGAGCGTTTCACCAGCCTCGATGCGCGCATCGATGGCAGCGGCGAAGCTGGCATAGACATCATCGTCGCAAAGCTGGCGCAGTTCTGCCTTGTCGCCCTTCCAGAAGGCTTCGAGGATCATGCGATAGGCGCTGCGCGCACCATCAAGGAAAGCGGCCGCGTCGAAGCGGCGATCCGCCTGCGAAATCTCGGCAAGGCCACGTTCGACCGATGGCGGCGCAAGCGGCACCACGCGCTGGCGCGGCTGCTCGGCACGGGCACGATCGTCGCTGCGCTGATCGGGACGCGGCGGCGCGGAAACGCGCGGAGCGCCCGGCTTCTGGCCCTGGCGACCTTCGAAGCGCCCCTGGATGGGCTCTTCCTCATGCTCGGCACGGCGGCCGAGCACGGAGTAGAGCCGCAGGCCAAGGAAGGCTGCGATCATGGCCAGGATCACTATTTCCGGTGTCACGTCCCTAATTCCATCCTTCTGTGGCGCCATGCCTGCCCCGACCCCGCAGCGAACAGGGCCATCCGAAAGGCACATCGCACTCCGGCGCGGTTCGAAGACTCGAACGTGTCTTCGGCCTAGCACTCGAACATAGCCCCAGATAGGTACGCATTACAAATGAACAACGCATGAGTGGCTCGTTCGGGGCATTTTCCCGGCGGATCGAGCCCCTCCAGGCGATGCGAGCGCAACTTCCGGACACAACCTCTACAATTTTCCCGACGCTCGGGTGTTCCCCGCGCCCGCAAAATGTTTTACCCGCCCCCGCTGAACGTTTCAGATTCCATTGCGGGACACAGATCAGATGGCCGACGAAGGCAACATCATTTCCGACCTCGACCTCGGCAACGGCGAAGACAGCGCCCCGGCCGCAGGCATCATTTCGCAGTACATCAAGGATCTCTCGGTCGAGAATCCGAACGCTCCCGAAGCGTTCTCGTGGCAGGAACAGCCGCAGATCGACGTGCAGTTCAACATCGGCGCGCGTGCGATCGAGGGCGAAGTCCACGAAGTCGAACTGAAGATCACCTGCTCCTCGCGCACCAGCCTGGGCGTCGCCTTCGCGGTCGAGCTGAGCTACTGCGCGCTCGTCGGCATGCGCAACCTCGAAGAGGGCCAGTCGCATGCGTTCCTCTTCGCCGAGGCACCGCGCATCCTGTTCCCCTACGCCCGCCGCATCGTGTCGGACGCCGTGCGCGACGCCGGTTTCGCGCCGCTCATGCTCGAGCCGATCGACTTCAACGGTCTCTACGTGCAGCAACTGCAGGCGCAGGCGCAGCAGGCCGAGGCCGGCATGGGCGAGCCGGTCGGCAACGCCTGAATTTCAGGTAAGGCGGGGTGATGCAAACATCCCGCCCTGCACTCTATCGTCACCCTGAACTTGTTTCAGGGTCCATCGTGCCGATCAGGCCGCCGGTCGAGGCCGCGAAATGGACCCTGAAACAAGTTCAGGGTGACGTCGCGAATGAAGGCGACGTTTCGTGACAGGAACAGGACGCGCATGAACCTCGCAAAAGCCCTCGCCAGCGTCGGCGGACTGACGCTTGCCAGCCGTGTGCTGGGGCTTGCCCGCGACAGCCTGTTCGCCCGCTTCGTCGGCGCGGGCTTCGCTTCCGACGCCTTCCTGATCGCGTTCCGGCTGCCCAACATGTTCCGCGCGCTTTTCGCGGAGGGCGCCTTCGCATCGGCGTTCATCCCGATGTTCAACAAGAAGGTCGCGGACAAGGACGGCCCCGGCCTCCCGGCTGGTATCACTTTTGCAGAGCAAGCGCTGGCCGTACTCCTGCCGATCCTGATCGCCATGACGGTGGTACTGGAAATCTTCGCCTGGCCGGTGACTTTCCTGCTTTCGGGCAAGTTCAACGGCGTCAGCCAGGAACAATTCGCCTATGCCGTGCAGCTGAGCCGGATTACGATACCCTATCTCGCTTTCATCAGCCTCGTCTCGCTGCTGGGCGGCATTCTCAATTCCCTGAACAAGTTCTGGGTCAACGCCGCGGCGCCGATCCTCCTCAACCTGACACAGATTGTGGCCATTCTGGGCTTCCACTCAGCCGACGCCCTGATCACTGCACGCAACCAGGCCATCGCCGTCTCGATTTCGGGCGTCCTGCAATTGCTTTGGCTCATGTGGGCCTGCCGTGCCAACGGCGTGTCGATGCGACTTCGCATGCCGAAGTGGAACCAGGACGTAAGGCAGCTGATGAAACTGATTCTGCCCGCCGCTGCCGGAGCAGGCGCCATGCAGATCAACCTCATGATTTCTACCGCGCTGGCTGCATCGCTGCTGGTTCACGGTTCGGTGACTTACATCTATCTGGCTGACCGTCTGAACCAGCTTCCGCTCGGGTTGATCGGCATTGGCCTTGGCACCGTGCTGCTGCCGACGATCTCACGCCAGCTTAGCGGCGGCGAAGAAACGGCGGCGATGGAGACGCAGAACCGCGGCCTCGAACTCGCGCTGCTGCTCACACTGCCCGCCTCCGTCGCGCTGATCGTCTGCGGGGGGCCGATCGCCGCCGCCCTGTTCGGCTACGGCAAGTTCGACGCGAACGACGTCGCCCGCACGGCCGAGGCGCTGGCCGCGTTCTCGATCGGCTTGCCCAGCTACATCCTCGTAAAAGTGCTGACGCCCGGCTACTATGCGCGGCAGGATACCAAGACGCCGGTGCGCTACGCGATGATCTCCATGGTGGCGAACCTCGTAGGGAATCTAGCGCTCATCGTGCCGCTGCAGCACATGGGGCCGCCGCTGGCGACGGCGCTGGCCTCCACCCTCAACGTGGCGATGCTTTACCGCACGCTGGTGAAGCGCGGGCACTTCACCGTCGATGCCCGGCTCAAGCGGCGCGGGCCGAGACTGGCGCTCGCCGCCGTGGCGATGGGCGCGGCGCTGTGGTTCGGGCAGGACCTGATGATGCCCTATGTCCACGGAACCTGGCTGGTGCGGGGAATCGCGCTGGCAGTGCTCGTTTCGGCGGGCTGCGCGGTCTACGCCGTCGCGGCCGTCGCGACCGGCGCCTTCACCCGCGCCGACCTCGCCCTCCTGCGCCGCCGCAAGCGCGCCGCCTGAAGGGTTCCATCGATGCGCGAACGTGCTATGAGCCCCGGCCATGCAGGATCGTGCGATCTCTTCCCCGCTTGCGCCTCATGCGCTTGCTTCGCCTTCAGGGCGATGGCGTTCGGCCGCGCGCTGAGCGCGCCTGCATTCGTGCCCTCCCGGCACGCAAACCTCACATCCATCGACAACTGACTTAAGGACGCGACCATGCGTATCGTCTCCGGCATCCAGCCTACCGGCAACCTGCACCTCGGCAATTACCTGGGCGCGATCCGCAACTGGGTGAAGATGCAGGACGAGGTCACCGCCGAGGGCGGCCAGTGCCTCTACTTCCTGGCCGACCTCCACGCGATCTCGATGCCGCACACCCCCGCCGACCTCGCCGCCAACACGCGCGAGATGGTCGCCGCGCTGGTGGCCTGCGGGCTCGATCCCGACCGCTCGATCCTGTTCAACCAGGCGCAGGTGCCCCAGCACTCCGAGATGCAGTGGCTGCTCAACGGCACCGCGCGCATGGGCTGGCTCAACCGCATGACGCAGTGGAAGGACAAGGCGGGCAAGAACCGCGAGGGCGCCAGCGTCGCGCTGTTCACCTACCCGGTGCTGCAGGCCGCCGACGTGCTGCTCTATCAGGCGACGCACGTGCCGGTGGGCGAGGACCAGAAACAGCACCTCGAACTGGCCCGCGACATCGCACAGAAGTTCAACAACGACTTCTGTGCCGAAGACGCCCCGCTGTTCACCCTGCCCGCGCCGTTCATCCCGCCCGAGGCCGCGCGCATCATGTCCTTACGTGACGGCACCGCGAAGATGAGCAAGTCTGACCCGTCGGACATGAGCCGCATCAACATGACCGACAGCGCCGACGCCATCATGCAGAAGGTGAAGAAGGCCAAGACCGACCCCGAGCCGCTGCCTTCGGAGAAGGACGGCCTCGAAGGTCGGCCCGAGGCGAAGAACCTCGTCGCGATCTACGCGGTGATGGCGGGCACCACGGTCGAGGCGGTGCTGGCCGAGTTCGGCGGCGAAGGCTTCGGCAAGTTCAAGCCCGCGCTGGGCGAACTGCTGGTCGAAAAGCTGGCGCCGATCAACGCCCGCTTCCTCGAACTGCGCGAAGACCGTGAACGCCTCGACGCGATCCTGTGCAAGGGCGCGTCCAAGGCCCGCGAACTGGCGATCCCGACGCTGGAGAAGACTTACGAGGCGCTTGGCCTCGTGCGGGGTTAAAATTCGTCTGGAAAATGCCCGATGGGCATTTTCGTAGCGGCACCGGCCCTCTCCCCCACCCGACCACCCATAGGGTACTATCGTTGGGTGGTCGGGTGGGGGAGAGGGCCGGTGCCGCCAAATCCGCCTGCAGCGGATTTGCAGACGGGCTCTAAAGCCCCAGCAGCTTCGCGCGTCGCCGGACCCACGGTTCGGCGAGCGCGGAGACTGCGCCCAGCGCTTCCAGCCCTTCCGGGTCGCCCTTGTGCTCACCGGCGATGAGCAGGCCGAAGACCCGGCGCACGCTCCAGTCCGGGAACGGCCGGTCGACCAGTTCCAGCGCATCGCCCGCGCCGACCTCGCCATCCTCGATCACCCGGTAGTACCAGCCCGCGCGGCGCGATTTCACGCACCCGGCGTTGACCTTCGCGCCGTCGAAACGGTGGTCGAGCTTCCAGCATGGCTGGCGGCCCTGACTCACTTCGACGAGCGCGGTGCCCATGCGCCAGCGGTCGCCGATGCAGATGGCATCCTCGGTCAGCCCGGCAGTCGCGATATTCTCTCCGAAGGCACCGTAATCGGCGAGCAGCGGATGGTCGCCGATCGCCTCACGCCACCAGTCGTAGTGGTCGTGGGGATAGTGATGAATCGCCTTGTCCGGGCCGCCGTGGACCGAAAGATCGGCCTGACTGTCGCCTTCGAGGCCCAGTCTGTGCACGCGCACCCGGCCCTCCGCAGGCGTCTTGGCGATGGCGCTCGGCTCATCGTGCCCGCGAAACGGAGCGACCTTGCCGCAAAGTACGGAAAGAATGGGGAACGGACTCGTCATGGCGGTGCTTTATTCCTACATGAACGAAACGCGATCAAGCCGCGAAGCCAACCCCGGGGCGGTGGATGCGGGATGAACCGACGGAACGGTCCGTCGCTCACCCAAGTCCATTCAACCTCTATTCAGGGCGTTTATTTCACGACAGTATCGTTAAAGGAATCGAAGGCTGCGCCGGAGTGGGGCGTCAGGATCTCTTCGGGTTCGTGGAGCAAAGATGATGACACACCATTCCGGATCGCAGCTCGGCAGGCTGAAAATGGCCGCTGCCGCCATGCTGCTCATGGCGCTCGCCGCGTGCGCGACGCCGTTCAAGGCCGACGTTTCGCGCTTCGCCACGCAGCTTCCCGCCCCACAGGGCCAGAGCTTTGCCATCGTGGCGGACAATCCCAAGCTCGCAGGCGGGCTTGAATTCAGCCAGTACGCCTCGCTCGTGGGCGATCGCATGGCCAAGCTGGGATACACCCCGGTGGAAGACCCGGCCAAGGCCACGCTGATCGTGCGCTTCGACTACGGCGTCGACAACGGCCGTGAGCGGGTGCGCAGCACCGGCATGGGCGCAGGCGCGTTCGGCCCGTGGGGCGGCTGGGGTCCCTATGGCGGCGGTTTCTACGGCCGCGGGTTCTACGGTCGCGGCTTCGGCTGGGGCGGCCCGTGGCGCTATGGCTGGTATGATCCGTTCTTCGACAACGGCATCCAGTCCTACACCATCTACACCAGCGGCATCGACCTGAAGATCGACCGCGCCGCCGACGGCCAGCGCCTCTTCGAAGGCAAGGCGGAAGCCGTCTCGACCTCCAATCGCCTGCAGTATGTCGTGCCCAATCTGGTGGAAGCGATGTTCACGAATTTCCCCGGGAACTCCGGTGAGACCGTGCGCATTACAGTCGCGCCCGAGAAGAAATAAGCACGCAATCTGACAGGCTCCCCCCTGCGAAGAGTGGGAGACACCGAGGGACGGGTCCGC
Source organism: Novosphingobium sp. FG90 (assembly GCF_057808725.1). Taxonomy (NCBI): domain Bacteria; kingdom Pseudomonadati; phylum Pseudomonadota; class Alphaproteobacteria; order Sphingomonadales; family Sphingomonadaceae; genus Novosphingobium; species Novosphingobium sp. FG90. Next base: position 28,732 of record NZ_JBMDIO010000028.1, on the reverse strand, counting down.
TGAAATATTGCGGGCCCGTCCTTTTGCTATGGGGCGTCAAGCGCTATCTGGCGCTCCATAGGATTTGTTGATGCATAATTTCATGGCCATCCTCTCGCAGCTGTTCTGGGGCGTCACCATCGGCGCCCTGAGTGCTGCGTTCGAGACGCTTGCCAAGGGCGCGATGATGATCGGCGGGCTTGGCGGCGCGGGCTGGTATGGCCTGAAATGGCGCAAGGCCCGGCGTGAGCGGGACGGGAAGGGCAAGGACTGACGCTTTTGTCCTGGCTCGTTGAATGGATCTTCGAAGGTTTGATCGAAGCAACCGCCGAAGCGATCCACCACCGTTATGGCTGGGTTGGATGCGCCTCGCTGATCCTGTCGCTCGTCGCAGTGATCGGGGCCTTGCTGTGGCGGGGCGGAGTGTTCAGCTCCGCCACCTGAATCAGCTCCCCAGCGCGACTACGCCGCCGGTCGAGCCGAAACCGCCCTCACCCCGCGCCGTTTCATCCAGCTCATCGACGGCCACCCACGAGGCGCGCGTCACCGGCGCCAGCACCAGCTGTGCAACGCGGTCGCCGCGGCGGATGTCGAAGCCTTCCGCGCCGTGGTTGATGAGGATGACCTTGACCTCGCCGCGGTAGTCCGAATCCACCGTCCCCGGCGAATTGGGCACCGAAATGCCGTGCTTGAGGGCAAGACCCGAACGGGGCCGCACCTGAATCTCGTACCCCACCGGGATCGCCACCGAGAGGCCCGTCGCCACCGCATGACGCCCGCCGGACGGGATCGTCACGTCCTCGGCCGAGACCACGTCCATGCCCGCCGCGCCTTCGGTGGCGTAGACGGGCAGGTCCAGCCCCTGCCCATGCGGCAGGACCTTGACCATGACGGGGACTTCATTCGGCGAGTGCATCGGCAATCCTTTCGACGAGGGCGCGCGCGACGTCCCCCTTGGGCATTTCGGGAAGGGAAACCACCTCGTCGGCCATGACGATGTGGACGGTATTGGCGTCGCCGCCCATGACGTCGCCAGAAACGTCGTTGGCGACGATCCAGTCGGCGCCCTTGCGCAGCCGCTTGGCCTGCGCATAGCGGATAACGTCCTGCGTCTCGGCCGCGAAGCCGACGACCAGCGGCGGACGGCGCAGCCCATGGGCCAGACCGGCGAGAATATCGGGGTTCTCGGTCAGTTCGAGCGGGGCGATGGCGCCACCGTCCTTCTTGAGCTTCTGATCGGCCGAGCGCACCACGCGCCAGTCGGCGACGGCGGCGACCATCACCGCAACATCGGCGGGCAGCGCGGCGTCGACGGCAGCGGCCATCTCCAGCGCGCTCTCGACATCGACGCGGTCGACACCCGGCGGGGTCGGCAGGTGGACCGGCCCTGCCACCAGCGTCACCCGCGCCCCCGCCTCGGCGGCGGCTGCGGCAATGGCGAAGCCCTGTTTGCCCGAGGAACGGTTGGCGATGTAGCGCACCGGGTCGATCGGCTCGTGCGTAGGCCCGGCGGTGACGAGGACGTGCTTGCCGAAAAGCCGCAGCGGCTCGTCGGAGAGCGGGATCAGTTCGAGCGCGCCGGGATCAGTGGCGGGCGCCGCCCGGGCACTGCCCTTGACCGCCAGCGGCGAAGTGCTGGCGGGTATGGCACGCGGCCCGCGCGGGATCATCGTGGCGGAAAGGCCGCCCGGCTCGTCACCGACGATACCTTCGGGGCCATGGCCGAGGCAGCGGGCGATGTGCTCCCAGATTTCCGCCGGTTCGGGCAGGCGGCCTGGGCCGTATTCGCCGCAGGCCATCGCGCCCTCGTCGGGCTCCATCACCTCGACGCCGGAATCGCGCAAGGTCTGAACGTTGCGCTGTGTCGCGGCGTGGAGCCACATGCGCACGTTCATCGCCGGGACCGCGAGCACCGGCTTGTCGGTCGCCAGCAGCAGGGTGGTGGCTAGATCGCCTGCCATGCCCGCCGCCATCTTCGCCAGCAGGTCCGCCGTCGCCGGGCAGACGACGACCAGATCGGCCTGGCGGCTGAGCTGGATATGGCCCATCTCGGCCTCGTTCTTGAGGTCCCAGAGCGTCGTGTGGACGGGGTTTTCCGATAGCGCCGCGAGCGTCATCGGAGTGACGAACTTGGCGCCCCCCTCGGTCAGCACGCAAGTCACCGAGCCGCCTTCGCGGCGGATGATGCGCACGAGTTCGCAGGCCTTGTACGCAGCGATGCCGCCGCCCACGATCAGCAGAATGCGCGGTCCGTTCATGACTGGGGCTTCTGCAACAGCGCGGAGGTGGGCGCAATCAGTTTGGCACCGGACCTCTCGCCGCCGCGACCAGTTGCATCAACGCGCGCGGCGCGAAAACCAGCCCCGCGAACATGACCGGGGCGATCATCGCACCCCAGTAGAAGTTGTCCCACCGCCCGACGATCATGAACGCGAGCCCGTAGCCTGCGCAAAGCAGGAACCCCGCCAGCCCCGAGCGGCTACGCCAGCCGAGCCAGCCGAAGGTCATCAGCACCACCGCAGGCCCGGCAAGAAAATGGGGGAGCCAGCGCAGGTTACTCGACTGGACGACATTGACCAGCCAGCCCGCCATGCCGCGCAGGACCAGCCACGAAGGGCCATGCGGATCGCTCGGCAGCACGTCCTTCGCGATGATCGAGAGGTGCCAGGCTAGCCCCGCGAAGAACACCGCGATCAGCGCGATCCACGCCGCGCTTTCGCGCCAGTTGCGGTTCCACAGCGCGAAGGCGGTCATGAGCAGCACGTAAGGCAGGGTCAGTTCTCGGATCGCCAAGGCCAGAGCGGCGCAGAGGAAAGCCGCGATCCAGCGTCCGCCCTGCCCCTCCCTGCCGATCCGGTGGAGGCCGAAGGAAAGCGCGATCAGACCACCGGCCCAGAGTTCGTGGAGCGGGAAATAGTGCCGGTTGAGCTGCAGGGAGGCACCCACGAATACCATAGCGGCACCCAAACGCTGGGTACGGCCCCCATCCTCGCCGTCGAGGCCGAGACGGCGCCACCACACTGCGATGATCGCCAGCATCAGCACCATCGCCGCGGCCATCTGCCCGCGCTCGCCGAGCATCGCATCGATGTATGCCAGCGTCGGCAGCCGCACCGCGATGCCGGGGTTCACCGGATAGTTGCGCGACCTCTGCTCGGGCACGATGAAGTCGTAGTAGTTCTCCCCCTTCTGGATGCGGGCGATGGCGACCTCGTAAAGCGCGAGGTCTTCGTCATAGGGCTTGTCCGGGGTGATCACCGCCTGCCCCTGCGCGTCCACCGGCCCTTCGACCGCGCCCTCCCACGGCGAGCGGTTGCCCGGCTTGTTGGTCGGCGCGATCATCGAGGCGGCCAGCACCAGCGCCAGTAGCGCCAGCACCAGCCGGGCAAGGCCGGGCGAGAGCCGCGCGAAGCGGCCCCGGTCTAGTTCAACAGAGTCCAGTACGTCAGTGCCCACGCCGCCGCGCCCCCAAGGATTGCGGCCAGAGCATAGCCCCCCCAGTGGTTACTTTCGCGTTTACGGCGCTCCCAGATCAGTTCGACTTCCGGCAGCGGGGCCTGTTCCGGCGCGCCGCCCTTGGGCGGGAAGCGGTCCTCGATCCGGCGCACCAGCGCGGGCAGGCGCATCAGCGTTTCGAGGTCTTCGCGCACCCGGTCGACGATCACCGCCTCGGGGCCGAGTTCATCGCGGATCCAGTCCTTCACGAAAGGCGCGGCGACGTCCCACATGTTGATCTCGGGATCGAGCGCGGTGGCCAGACCCTCGACCATCACCATGGTCTTCTGCAGCAGCAGCAGGTGGGGCTGCACCGCCATGTCGAAATCGCGGGTGATCGCGAAGAGTCCGTCGAGCATCTGCCCGACCGAAAGCTCCGACACCGGCTTGCCGCGCATCGGCTCGCCCACGGCACGCAGCGCGGTCGCGAATTCCTCGACCGTGTGATAGCTGGGGACGTACTGCGCCTCGAAGTGGATCTCGGCGACGCGGCGATAATTGCCGGTGGTCAGGCCGTAGAGGATCTCCGCCAGCCACAGACGGGCCTGACGATTGATCCGACCCATGATGCCGAAGTCGATCGCAACGATCGTGGTGTGCTCCGGCGCCCCCTGCACGAACAGGTTACCCTGGTGCATGTCGGCGTGGAAGAACCCGCAGGAAATCGCCTGCGTCAGGAAGGTCAGCACCAGCCTGCGCGCGAGCTTGGGCATGTCGTGCCCCGCCTCGCGCAGCGCCGCGAGGTTGCTCATCTTGATGCCGTCGATCCACTCGACCGTCAGCACCGAGCCGTTGGTGCGGTCCCAGTCGATGTCGGGGACGCGGTAATCCTCAATCCCCTTCATCGCATCGGCGAGTTCGGAGGCCGAAGCGGCTTCGCGGCGAAGATCGAACTCGCGCTGGGTCCAGCGCTTGAGGTTCGCGATCACGGCACGCGGACGCAACCGCGCCGCCTCGTTGCCAAGCGCCTCGAGATGAGCGGCGGCCCATTCATAAGTCTCGACGTCGTGCGCGAACTGCTCGCGGATGCCGGGACGTAGCACCTTGACGGCGACGTAGCGCCCGTCCGGCGTCACCGCGCGGTGGACCTGCGCGATCGAGGCGGCGCCCACTGGGGTCTCCTCGATCGAGGCGAAGATGCGCTCGATCGGGCGGCCGAAGGTGCTCTCGATCTGCGCGCGGATCGCCGCGAAGGGCACGGGCGGCAGGCTGTCCTGCAAGGTCAGCAGGTTGTGCGCGGGGCCTTCGCCGACGAGGTCGGGCCGGGTGGCGAGCGCCTGCCCCAGCTTGATCGCGGCGGGGCCGATCTCCTGGAAGGCGCCGGCATAGTCGGGCTCGGCCGGCTGGCGCGTGCCGAAGCGCGCAATCCGGCACAGGCGCTTGACCGGCGCCGGGGCATTGCGGTCGTTCTCGATCCCGCGCAGCGCCCCATGGCGCGCGAGGACGCGGCCCCACTTGAGGAGACGCGCGATGTGGACGGGGGTGGAAGTCACCGGATCGTCAGACCTTCCAGCCCGAATGGATCGCGACGAGGCCACCGAGGATCGGCTCGACCTTGGTGTGCTTGAACCCGGCCTTGCGGATCATCCCTTCGAATTCCGGCATCGGCGGGAAGCGGCGGATCGATTCGATCAGGTAGCGGTAGGAATCCGCGTCACCCGCGATCATCGAGCCGATCTTGGGGACCAGCTTGTGCGAATAGGCATCATAGACTTCCTTGAAGCCCGGCCACTCGGTGGTCGAGAATTCGAGGCAGAAGAAGCGCCCGCCGAACTTGAGCACGCGGTGCGCCTCGGCCAGCGCCTTGTCGATGTGCGTGACGTTGCGGATGCCGAAGGCGATCGTGTAGGCGTCGAAGAAGTGGGCCGGGAAGCTCAGTTCCTCGGCGTTCTGGCGCGACCATACCAGCGTATCGATGCCGCGTTCCATGGCGCGCTCGATGCCGACGTCGAGCATGTCCTGGTTGATGTCCGAGACGGTGACGACCGCGCCCTCGGCTTCCATGCGAAAGGCGATGTCGCCGGTGCCGCCCGCCATATCGAGGATCTGCTCGCCGGGACGCGGGCGCACGCGGCGCACGAACTTGTCCTTCCACAAGCGGTGCATGCCCACCGACATGGCATCGTTCATCACGTCGTATTTGCGCGCGACGGAGGAGAAGACGGCGCCGACGCGGCTTTCCTTGTCCTCGGCTGCGACGTCTTCATAGCCGAAGGAAACGGTTTCGGGGCCGGCCTGGCCACTGATTTCGCTGCTCATGGCGCAGTCCTCTAAACGGCCGGGCGCGCCTGCGCCACCGCTTTTACCGCAAGGATGTGACGGGATTCGTCATGCACAGGCGCCGCCGCCTGCGGCATTCTTGTCCGCATCCCCTTTCCCGGAGAAACGCGATGGCCGAAATGTCCCTCCAGCCCACCTTCAGCCTCGCGCCCGAGAAGCTGTGGCAGGCGATCAATCCCTGGACCTGGACGTTCGAGGGCTCGCAGGTCGGGCTGGTCAACGTCAACATCGGCGAGACCAAGTACCCCGAGACCGAGCGCGCGATCCTCGATGAAGTCGGCAGTTACGGCCGCCAACTGGGCCGGATCGGCGATGCCCTGGAAGTGCTGATCGCCCATTTCGACACGGCCCGGCTCTCCGAAGCGGAGCGCGACGCACTGACGATCCTCGAAGGCGACCTCGCCAAGATCCGCCGCGTCAAAGCACGCGAACGGAAGAAGGCGCAGTGAACTTGCCAGCCCGGCCCAATGAAAGCACCCTCCCTTCAGGGGAAAACAGGAGGACGAACCAATGACCGACTTCGACCCAAAACCCGCGAGTTCGGCGCCCAAGTCGGGTTTCGACTTCAACCAGCCGACGATCATCAACCTGCTCTATCTCGCATCCTACGTGACTGGAGTGACGGGCATCGTCGGCGTCGTGCTCGCTTATGCCTGGCGCGGGGATGCGAAGGCCGCGTGGGAGGTGTCGCATTACGAATATGCGATCCGCACGTTCTGGCTGTTCTTCCTCGGCATGGTCGTGGGCACGATCCTGACGCTGGTGCTGATCGGCATCCCGATCCTGATCGCGGTGTCGGTTCTGGTGATCGTGCGCTGCGTGATGAGCATCCTCAACGCGCAGAAGCAGGTGCCGATGCCCAATCCGGGCAGCTGGCTGGTTTAGAACGCCCCGTACGCAAGGTACGCCAGACCCGCCAGCTGCACCGCGGCGATGGTGTGAAGCTGAGCGACGAAGGGTTGCTTGCGCGTCTTGTGCCGGAAGGCCCGGCGCCCGGCATAAGCGCCGGGCGTCCCGCCCGCGAGCGCCAGAAGCAGCAGCCGCGCTTCCGGGATACGCCGTTCTCCCTGCCGCGCGCGGGCCTTGTCGATGCCGAAAGCAGCGAAGGCGACGAGGTTGAGCCCCGCCGCCAGCATCCATAGAACCTGCGTCAAATTCAGGCCGGTCACAGGCGGGCGAAGATCGACACCGCAAGGTTGATCCACAAGGCGAGCGTGAACAGCATGCCCAGAACGAAGGCCCCGCCCCGGTGCGCCGGGTTATTGTAGGTCATGTGGATCAGGCTCTGCACCACCCGCGCGGCGACGTAGCCCCAGGCGAAGATCAGTGTCCAGCGTCCCACGACCGCCACCACGAAAGCGGTGAGGCAGGCGGCGTAGAACAGCGTCGGCAGTTCGAACAGGTTGTCATAGTGCCGCACCGCCGCGCGGGCGCTTTCGGGCTCGGGCGGGCCGATGTGCGCGCGGTAGTAGTCGGGATCCATCGACTTGATGATACCGGTGCGGGCGACCGCCATGCGCACGAAAGCCACGAACGTCAGCGCGACCACCACCAGCATCGGCAGGAAAATCAGGGTCGGGTTATGGGACATGCGGCGGCCTCCTTCATGATGGTTCCGCGTAAGGGAGCGGGTATCGCCCGGTCAGTTGCCGGGCGTTGCAGCCGTATCCGGCGCCGCATCCGCAGGCGCAGGCACCGCCGGTTCAGCCTCGTCGTCGGGGAGCGGCCCGCCTTCCGGCCCCAGTTTCTCCCAGTCCTCGTCGGCATCGGTCGGCGGCGGAGGCGGTGCGGAAGCGACGATCGGCTCGGGCGTCAGCCGGGATTTCGGAGTACGGCTGGCGTAATGGTCGGCGCCGTCCTTGCTAAAGGCATAGACCTGCGTGAACGGCACCCGATACTCGGCCGTCCCGTCGGACACGATCACCTCGTTACCGGCGAGGCGTTCGACAGTGCCGATGGCGATCCCGTCGTCATCGACGAGCGGCAATCCGTAGACGAGTTCGGCGCGCGACACGTTGCGCACGGTCACCGCATTCTCGTCAAGCAGGGCGCGCTTGCCCGCCTTGCTCTCGGCGGAGACGGGGGCCTGCGCTTCGGCGAGCGCCGGCGCGGCAGTGAGTGCGGGAGCGAGCGCAAGCGCGCTCAGCAGCAGCAAGGTACGAGGCACGGACATTTCTCCGAACAAGATTCTCAGGAGAAATGCGCATGGAGTGTGCCGGTTGCCAAGGACTACCCGCTGCGGGAGGCCGGAAACATCCGACAGAGGCCGAGAAATAGACGCCAGGACGAAGGGAATGGCGGGAAAATTCCCCCCATCCCCCGATCCAATGCGACTTACTCCGCCGCCACTTCGCCGAACAGGCCGGGCTCGGAACCGTCGTCCACCAGCGGCTCGTCGTTCGCGCGCACCTTCTTGCGCGAGTCGAAGTTGGCCCACACGGTGTTCCAGTCGCCGCGCGTCGCGCCCTTCGAATATTCCGTGGAGCGCGTCTCGAAGAAGTTGGCGTGCTCGACGCCATTGAGCAGCGGCTGCAGCCAGGGCAGCGGGTGATCCTCGATGAGGTAGATCGGCTTCATGCCCAACTGGCCGAGGCGCCAGTCGGCGATGTAGCGGATGTACTTCTTGATATCCTTGGGCGTCATGCCCGGCACCGGACCGAGTTCAAACGCGAGGTCGATGAAGTTGTCCTCGAGACGGATCGTCGTCTGGCACTGGTCGGCGATGTCGTCCTTTACCGCCTTGGTGAGGCAGCCACGCTCTTCGCAGAAGGCGTGGAACAGCTTGATGATGCCTTCGCAGTGCAGCGATTCGTCGCGCACCGACCACGAGACGATCTGGCCCATGCCCTTCATCTTGTTGAAGCGCGGGAAGTTCATCAGCATCGCGAAGCTGGCAAAGAGCTGCACGCCCTCGGTGAAGCCGCCGAACATCGCCAGGGTGCGGGCGATGTCCTCGTCGTTGTCGACGCCGAACTTCTGCAGGTAGTCGTGCTTGTCCTTGAGTTCCGAGTACTCAAGGAACGCGCCGTACTCGCTCTCGGGCATGCCGATGGTGTCGAGCAGGTGCGAATAGGCCGCGATGTGCACCGTCTCCATGTTGGAGAAGGCGGTCAGCATCATCTTGATCTCGGTCGGCTTGAAGACGCGCGCGTACTTCTCATGGTAGCAGTCCTGCACTTCCACGTCGGCCTGCGTGAAGAAGCGGAAAATCTGGGTGAGCAGGTTGCGCTCATGCTCCGAGATGTTCTGCACCCAGTCGCGGCAGTCCTCGCCCAGTGGCACTTCCTCGGGCAGCCAGTGGACCTGCTGCTGGATCTTCCAGTAGTCGTAAGCCCAGGGATATTCGAAGGGCTTGTAGGTCTTGCGGGCTTCGAGAAGGGACATGGGCGGCTCCGGTGGATCGTCTGAAATTGCGTTCGCCCACAACGCTTTCACGCTTGGGCGGAAAGGCCAGAGATAGGCAAGATCGCGCGCAAATCGAGTGCGTGAATCATCTTCCCACAGGAATATGTGGGGGCAAGGAAAAAGTGCAGCCCCAAGGGGTTGTGGGTGTGATTAATTTCGCCGACCTCGCACGAATCCCCGGATTGCGCCGGTCAGAGGACTTCGGCGACGCCTTTCAGGCTCTCGCGCAGCTTGTCGATCGCCTGCGCTTTCAGTTGATGCACGCGCGGGATCGAAACTTGCAAGACCTCGGCGATCTCGGCAAGGTTCAGCTCCTCCACGAAGTAGAGTTGCACGATCAGTTTCAGCCGGTCGGGCAGGTCGGTGATCGCCGCGATCACCGCGCCGCGCATCTCGGCGTCGGCCAGCATCGCGAAGCTGTCGGGGGTTTCCGTGGCGAAAGTCATCGAATGGTCGGAATAGACCTCGTCGATCGGCTCGAAGCGCATCGGACGAGCGGCGTCCTGCAGCGAGACCAGTTCGCCCTCGCCCATGCCCATCGCCTGCGCCAGTTCGTCGGGCCTCGGATCGCGGCCGAGCCAGCCCCGCAACTGCGTCTCCTTGTGGGCCAGCATGCGGCGACGCTCCGACGTCCCGCGCGTGCCCGGCGCGGCGCGGCGCACGAGGTCGACCATCGCCCCCCGCACCCGCATCTTGGCATAGGCGGCAAAGCCGTCCTCGGTCGGCAGATCATGCTTCTGCGCGCATTCGGTGAGGGCGACGAGGCCGACCTGCACCAGATCCTCCAGTTCGATTCCCGGCCGCCCGGTGCCGTGGACATGCCAGGCCTGCCGCTTGACCATCGGCAGGAAGCGCCTGACGCGGTCGGCCACGTCGCCCCGGTATGCGCTACGTGCGGAGAAGGACATCTGGTCGATATTCATGCGGCCATGCTCTCTTCATCGGGGGCGGGAAGGCCCATCGGCTCATGGGGCGGGGCGGCGGCGCCGATCACGTCGATCACTTCGATCGGCTGGGTCGCGGGCAGTTCGGAAATCGAGAGGACGAGGCACCCCGGCGCCCTCAAGCGCAGCAGCGCGGCGAGCGCACGGCGGGCTCTCGGCTGCACCACCAGCGCCAGCGGCAGGGCGTGCGACCCACGCATGTCGCCGAGCGCGACGATGCGCTCGCCGATCATGCGGGCGAGGTCGGGCTCGATCACCGGCTGGCCGGTCGCGGGATCGACCATGCCCTGCACGATCGCGCCCTCCAGCCCGGCGTCGAGCGTCACCACCGGCAGCCGCTGCGTCGGCGAACAGACGCGCCCGACGATCAGCGCGCCGAGGTCCGCGCGCACCAGTTCGACGAGGCGGTCGTGATCCACCGTCTGCTGCACGGCGCGCGAAAGGCTGGCGAAGATCGGCACCAGATGCGCGATCGGGATATAGTCCTCCAGCAGCGCGCGCAGCAGCCGGGTGACGGCGGCGAGGCTCAGCGGTTGCGGCGTCACCGTCTCGACGAGGCCCGCCGAATGCTCCTTGAGCGCCTCGATCAGCGCGCGCACCTGATCGGGGCCGAGCAGGTCCTGTGGCCGCGCCGAAAGCAGCTGGTTGAGGTGGGTGGCGATGACGGTGCCCGGATCGACGGTCAGGAACCCGTCCGCCGTCGCCTGATCACGCGCGGCGGGGTCGATCCACATCGCCGGGCAACCGAAGCTGGGGTCGAAGCAGGACTCGCCGCGCAGGGCGCTGCCGGGGCGGGCTTCTCCGGCATCGATGGCTAGCACCCTCTCCGCCCGCACCATCGCGCCGCCGAGGTTCACCCCGCCCAGCACGATGCGATATTCGTGCGGCGGCATGTCGAGCGCGTCGCGCACGCGGAACTGCGGGACGATGAAGCCGAAGCTCTGGCTCAGCTGCTTGCGCACGCCGGTCACGCGGCTGACCAGCGGGGCGCCGCGCCGCTCGTCCACCAGCTGCACGAGGCCATAGCCCAGTTCGATGGTGACGAGGGTGTGGTCGGAAACGTCCTCCAGCGTGATCCTGGAAGGGTCGGGCGCGGCCTCGGGCAAGTCCTCCACCACCGGTGCGATCAGAGCGCGGTCGGCGCGCTTCTTGAGGCTGTGCCAGAGCCAGAACGCCATCGCCGAGGCGGGTAGGAAGATCGACTGCGGCATCGCCGGGATCACCCCGATCGCGGCCAGCACCACGCCTACCGGGAGCCACGTGCCGGGCGAGGCGAACTGCCCGCCGATCTGTCCGGCAAGGCCCCGGCTGTCGGACACGCGCGTCACGATGATGGCCGCCGCGATCGATAGCAGCAGCGCAGGCACCTGCGCCACCAGCGCGTCGCCGATGGCCAGCGTGATGTAGGTCTGCGCGGCCTGCGATGCGGACAGCCCGTGGCTAATCATACCGAGGCAGAAGCCTGCGACGATGTTGACGCCCAGGATCAGCAGCGCAGCGATGGCGTCGCCCTTCACGAACTTGGAGGAGCCGTCCATCGAGCCGTAGAAGTCGGCCTCGGTCGCCACTTCGCGGCGGCGGGCCTTGGCTTCATCGGCGGTCATCAGCCCGGCGGCGAGGTCCGCGTCGATCGCCATCTGCTTGCCCGGCAGTGCGTCCAGCGTGAAGCGCGCGGAGACTTCGGAGACGCGGCCTGCGCCCTTGGTGACGACCACGAGGTTGATGATCATCAGGATCAGGAACACGAAGATCCCGACCGCGAAGTTGCCGCCGATCAGGAAGGCGCCGAAGCTCTCGATCACCTTGCCCGCCGCCGCCTCGCCCTCGTGCCCGTGGACCAGCACGACGCGGGTGGAGGCGACATTGAGCGCGAGGCGCAGCAGCGTCGCGAACAGCAGGACCGAAGGGAAGGCCGAGAAGTCGAGCGGCTTTTCCGCGTTCATCGCCGCCATCAGCACCGCCACCGACAGCGCGATGTTGAGCACGAACGAGACGTCCAGCACGATCGCCGGAACCGGCACGATCATCAGGCAGATGAGGACGAGAATACCCGCCGGAAGCGCGATCGCCCCCGGATTGCCGATCCGTGCAAGCAGGTTCACAGACCGAGCCTCGCGAGCTTGGCATAGGCGGCGCGGACGTTATCGGGAGCGGACGTGCTGGAGCCTCCGAAAGCGGCGGCAAGCGTCTCGGACATCGGGCGCTGCGGCGCAGCCGTTTGCGGCTGGTTCTGGTGGAACTCACGCGCGAGCGGCCCGGCGTGGGCGTCGAGCCCGGCGGTCTGGTAGCCGATCTGCGGGTTGGCCCAGTCTATCGTCGTGGACGACGTATAGCCCCCCTCCATCGCGCCCTGCACCTTGTCGCGGATCAGCGCCATGACCCCGCCGACCGAGCGCGGCGCGCCGCCCGCAAAGAAGATGCCGCGATTGGCGGCCGCCGCCTTGGGCAGCAGCGCAACAGCACTTTGGGTGGAGTCGGCGGCCAGCGCCTCGAGGAACTTGCCCGCCCCGGCCGAACCGAGGAAATGCGCGAGGTACAGTTCGGAGGCATCCGGCTCGCGCCCCAGCCGGGCGGTGAGGTCGGCGCGGTTGTCGGCGGCGAGGTGGCCCGCCATCAGCGCGGAGACTTCCGGGTCATAGCGCATTGCCATGACCTGCGCGCGGCCGGTCGGCGTGGAGAGTGCGTCGTTGACCCAGCCCATGCCGTGCTCGGCACCGTGGCGGCCCATCGTCGCGGTCCAGGTGCCGGAGGTGAACTGGTAGAGCCCCGCCGCACTGGAGGTGCTGGCGCGGGCTGCGGGGTTGAGGCTGGACTCGATCTTGGCCTGGGCCAGCAGGTAGTCGAAATCGACCCCGGTGGCCTGCGCGGCCCTGGCTATGGCATCGCGCACTTGCGCGCCTGCCGCCGCCAGCGTGCCAAGACCGCTGAGAACCCGTCCGTCACTCAAGATACTGCTCCCGGCTAAAGAGGTTGCCGGGCGGTTTCAGCAAGAGGTGTGCCAGATGGAAAAACGCCCGTCATCCCAGCGAAGGCTGGGACCGCTGGCAATTCTTTAGGCGAGAGCTGGCGTCAGGGCGTCCTGCCGAGGGTTCGGCTGTCCACGGCCAGCGGTCCCAGCTTTCGCTGGGATGACGGGTGTAATCTGGGATGACGGGTGGTTTATCGCCGAGTTTGTGCGCCCTTCAGGCCCGCGCCATAGCCGCGTAGCCCTTGGGAATTCGGTACAGCTGCGGGCTCCCGGTCAGCGCGTTGAGACGCCGCGACACGTTGGCGGCGATGATGTTGCGCACCTGCCGGTTGACCTCATTCAGCCGCCGCGCGGCGTCCAGCATCGAGCGGCATTCCTCGTCCAGTTCAGGCGCGCCGAAAGGGTCGCCAAAGTTCTCCAGCGCCCCGCAAAGGCGGTCCTTGTTGCGCGTGGTCCCGACGATCGCGTCGAGGTCGAGAGCGGCAAGCGCCTGCCGTTCCTCTTCCAGAACGGCAAGCATCTGCCGCAGGCTCTCGCGAAGGTCGGAAGTCATCATCAGTGTCCTGTCCTCAGCAGCATTCCGGCCGCGATCATGGCGTCGGCGATCTTGGCCGGGACCAAGGGATAGTTCCCGGACTCCACCGCCTGACGGATGAGTGCGACGCGGTCGGTGTCGACCGGGGCCTTGCCGGCCGCCAGCGCCTGTGAAGTCTCGATCGACGGGGCCGCCGAGACGGGTGAATTGGTCGTCGCCTTCGCGACGGTCGTGGTCGTGTCACCGCCCGTCACGCGGGCCAATCTGGTCTCTGTGGGCCTGCTTTCGATAGCGCCGACGCGCTGCGCAGACCCCACTTCGATTGGTGGCATGTTGCCGCTCCTTGAGATGTCCTGAACCCCAGAACGGCAAGGGCGGCGGTTTATTAAGACGGCGTCAAAATTACGGCGGCAGAATTTTGCCGGAAAGCGGCAATCTTACGGCAGGGGCACGGAGACCAGCCCCGGTCGCTCGATCCGTGCGCGCATCACGTCACCGCGCGCTACCGTTCCGGAGACCGGGCGGACCTTGATCCATCCGCCCACCGGGCCGGATTCCATCGCCTCGCCGGGCTGGGAGACGGTGAAGCCCTCTCCCGAGACGGCGATCGACACGGCATCGCCGCGCGCAATTGCGATCGGCCCGGCTTGCGCCGCCCCTCCTGCACTGCGGACCGGCACGAAGATGCGCCAGCCGCCCGCATCGCCGCACTGGACTACGACGCTGTCCTGCGCAGGCGTGCGCCACGACAGCGCCATGCCGGTGCGGCAGGGTTGCAGCCGCAGACGGCGATCGACAGGCGTGACGGCGCCCCCTGCCTGCCCGATCTGGGCGCCGGTAAAGGCAACGACCTGCCGGTCTATGGCATCGAGATCGGCGAACTGCGCCGAAACGGTGGCGGCAAGCACCACGAGACTTAGGGACATTCTAAGGAGCGACCTCCAAGGCGGGGAACGGGTTTGCGCCTCAGGGAGCAAGTCCCGTGCCATTCGGCGTGTCGTATGCCAGCGCCACCCGCGCAGGCCCCGCCCCCGGCTCGACGACGATGCGCGCGGCGCGGCCTGCCTGCCCGGCCTCGGCCAAAAGGCGCGCGGCTTCGCGCAGGGCGGCCTCGCGCGCGCCGGGCTGGCGCCCATACCGCGTGGTGATGGTCAGTTGCTGACGCGGATCGGCAGCCTGCTGCGCCAGCCATTCGTCCAGGCCAGGCGCATCGCGCGCGGCTTCGTAGACCGCCACCGGCTCCGACTGCGGCGAGGCACGTTCCGGCCCTTTCGCTGGCGGACGCTGGTGCAGGGCCGCCGCCGAGAGCATGAACAGGATCAGCGCGAGATCGGCGAGCGAGGTCTGCCAGCCATAGCCACCGTTCTTCACCGCTTTGGTCCGAAAGTGTGCGGCAACGCGCCCGCCACTTGCCTTTCCAGCCAGTCGAGCACCCGCCGGCGCTCTCCCTCTTCACGCGCCGCGCGACGCGCGATCATTCGACCGACCGGGGCGAACAGCAGGTTGCCGAGCAGCAGGCCGTAAAGGGTCGTCAGCACCGCCATGGAGATCGCACTCGTAAAGTCCGCCGCCGCATCCGGATTGGCGGGCAGCCGCGTGAGCGACACCAGCGTCCCGGCAAGCCCGAACACCGGCGATAGCTCAGCAGCCTGATCAAACGTGCGGATGGCGCGGCGGCTTTCGCGCAGGCGGCGGCGCTTGTGGGCCACGTGCGCCTCCTGCAGCGCCTCGATCGAGCGCGAGCCGATCAGGGCGTCGGTGACATCGTCGATCTCCGCATCGCCGACGTGGTGCGGTTCGGCGCGAATGACGCCGTCCTGCTGGATTTCCTGCACCTGCACCGCCAGCTCGGCCCTGGCCCGCGAGGCCTTGAAGCGCGGCTGGAACAATCGCCCGGCCGCGCCGAGCGCCGCACTCGTATCGCCCAGCCCGCAGCGCAGGACAGTGGCAAGGCAAGTGCCCCCCACGACGATCGATGCGCCGAGCGGGTCGAACAGGGACTGGAAAAGCATTCAGCCGAATCCTCCTTTTGAGGATGTAGAACGGCCGTGCCGCCGCAATTTCAGGCGGCAGCGCGGATTTGCCGCCGACCGGCAAAGGTTTGCCGGGCCTTGTGCCAGCACCCTTCGACAAGCTCAGGGTGAGCGGAGTTGGGAGTGCCCGGGGCAGATACCCAAAAACCCCGCAATTCCGCTCAGGCTGAGCTTGTCGAAGCCCCCGCGACAGGACGCTGCAACCGTTTGGCACGCCCTTTGCAGAGTATCCCCCGAGCCTTCGGGCACAATCGTTTTCGGGACCACAACATCCATGTCGCAAGACCTTTTCGGAATACACGGCAAGGCGCTGGAGCTGCGGTCGCAGCGCATGGGCCTGATCGCCTCGAACATCGCCAATGCCGGCACGCCGGGCTACAAGGCCAAGGATATCGACTTCTCGGCCGCGATCCGCGCCGCCGACAAGGGCGCCAGCGTCGATCAGGCCAGCAAGGGCGCCGAACTCTACCGAGTGCCCGTCATGCCCTCGCTCGACGGCAACACGGTGGAACTGCAGAACGAACAGCTCGCCTTCTCGGAGAACGCGGTCGGCTATTCGGCCACGCTCGATTTCATTCGCGGGCGGGTCGACACCGTCAAGCGCGCCCTTCGCGGCGAATGATGGAGGGCGAATGATGAGCAGCCCCATGAACCTCTTCGGCGTCGCCCAGAAAGGCATGTCTGCCCAGCTGGTGCGGATGAACGCGGCGGCCTCGAACCTTGCCAACGCAGGGTCCGTCTCGGCCACCGAGGACGGCGCCTACAAGCCGATCCGCGCCGTCTTCTCCGAGGATCTCGACCGCGCCAGCGGCCTTGCCTCGGTGAAGGTCAGCGGCGTGATCCGCGAAAAGGCCGCCGCCGTGCGCCAGCACAACCCCGATCACCCGCTCGCCGATGCCAACGGCGACGTGTGGACCGCTCCGGTCGATGAGAACGCGGAGATGGTCGAGATGCTCGAAGCCTCGCGCCAGTACCAGAACATGGTCGAGGCCCTTTCCACCGCCAAGCAGCTGATGCTCGACACCCTGAGGATGAAATGACCGTAAACGCCATCAACTCCACCGGACAGAGCGCCGGGGCCACCTCGGCCGTGAAGGCGAAGAACTCGCTCGCCGACCTCGATTCGGGGGACTTCATCAAGCTGATGACGGGCCAGCTCAAGCAGCAGGATCCGACGAACCCGACCGACAACAACGAGATGCTGGCCCAGATGGCGCAGTTCTCCTCGCTCGCGAGCACGACCAAGAGCGGCGAGACGCTGCAGTCGATCGCCGACAAGCTCGACAAGGTGGTCTCGGCCCAGAACGACACCGCCGCCGCCGTCGCCAAGCTTGCCGCCTCTCAGAACCCCTCTGCCTGACCCTCATTTTCGGAGATAACAGATGTCCTACTACACCTCGCTCACCGGCCTGAAGAACGCGCAGACCGACCTCAACGTCATCTCGCACAACATCGCCAACGCCGAGACCAACGGCTTCAAGAAGAGCAACACCCAGTTCGCCGACATCATCTCGTCCTCGGTCATCACCGACCCGTCGCTGACCGTGGGCATCGGCAGCCGCGTGGCGGAAATCCGCCAGAACTTCGGCGTCGGCGCGATCGAGCAGACCGGCAATGCGCTTGACCTCGCGATCGGCGGCGAAGGCTTCTTCACCACCGCCTCGCCGATCTCGGGCCAGACCACCTACACCCGCAACGGCGCGTTCAGCGTGGACGGTAACGGCTACATCAAGAACGCCGAGGGCGGCCGCCTGCAGGTGTTCCCGAACACGGGCGGCACCGTCAACACCGCCACCCATCAGGACGCGCTGGTCGCCCCGCAGAACGCCGCCGGTTCGACGCTGGCGAGCGTGACGATCGACAACGAAGGCCAGGTCGTCGCCTCCTACGACGACGGCACCAACACCAATATCGGCACCGTCGCACTTGCCAACTTCACCTCGCCCACGGGGCTGAAGCAGGTCGGCGATTCGAGCTGGAAAGTTACCGGCAAGTCGGGCGCGGCCACGTATGGCGCCCCCGGTTCGGGCGCGTTCGGCGCGATCAACTCGGGCTCGCTGGAGCGCTCCAACGTCGATATCGCCGAGGAACTCGTCGATCTGATCAGCGCGCAGCGGTACTTCCAGGCCAATGCCAAGGCGATCGATACCGCCACGCAGATCTCGCAGACCGTCATCAACCTGCGCACGTAAGCCATGATGCAGGGAGGGCACCCCCGCCCTCCCCCACCCGTCACCCTGAACTCGTTTCAGGGTCCATCAGGCCGATAGCGCAGTGCGCCGATCAGCAAACCGCCAGTGCAGCATGGTCACCCGACCCTTCGGACCATGCCGCGCGATGGACCCTGAAACGAGTTCAGGGTGACGCGGTGAAATTCCGGGGCGTCGTTCGAAACGGCGCCCCCCACAGGACAGACCATGGACCGCCTCATCTACACCGCCGTCTCGGGCATGAACGCCTCGATGAACCGCGAGCGTGTCATCGCCAGCAACATGGCGAATGCGCAGACCGTTGGTTTCAAAGCGGAAATCCTGCAGGCGACGCCCACCACGCTGGAAGGCCCTCAGCTCGAAGTGCGTGCGCTGTCCAGCTCGGAAGTGTCGGCGGCGTCGATGAAGGCGGGCGGGCTCAACCGCACCAACCAGCCGCTCGACGTGGCGATGCAGGGCGATGCCATGCTCGCGGTGCAGGCACCGGACGGGCAGGAAAGCTATACCCGGCGCGGCGATCTTTCGATCACGGTGACCGGCGTATTGCAGAACGGCGACGGGCTGCCGGTCATCGGCCAGTCCGGCCCGATCACCGTGCCACCCGGCTCCAAAGTCACCATCGGACCAGACGGCGGAGTGCTCGCCAGCGATCCCGATACGCCGGATGCGGCGCCACAAGTGCTTGATAAGCTTAAACTCGTCAGCACGGCGGGCACGCAGATCGCCAAGGATATCGCCGGCCAGTTCCGCGTGCCGAACGGCGGAATCCTGCCGGTCGACGAGAACGCTCAGGTGATTCCCGGAGCCCTCGAGCAGTCCAACGTAAACCCTTCCGAGGTACTGACGGAGATGATCGCGGCGCAGCGGCTTTTCGACATGCGCACCAAGCTGGTGAAGACCGCAGGCGATCTCGACGAGGCCGGAGCGCGCCTCATGCGCCTCGACGGCTGAGGTTTTCGCCTGATGGCACACAACGGCACTAAACGGCACCCTAACGCCACCTAGAGGATACACACCATGCCCAGTTCCGCACTTCAGGTCGCCCGCACCGGTCTAGAGGCACAGGACACGCGCATGCGCGTGATCGCCAACAATCTGGCGAACGTCTCGACCACCGCCTTCAAGCGTGATCGTGCCAATTTCGAGACGCTGGCCTATCAGGACACCCGTGTAGCCGGCGCCCAGTCCTCGACCGAGACCGCCTATGCCACCGGCCTCAATCTCGGCACCGGCGTCGCCGTGCAGTCGACCACGAGGATGGAGACGCAGGGCTCGTTGCAGACCACCGGCAATGCGCTCGACCTTGCGCTCGATGGCGATGGCTACTTCCAGATCCAGATGCCGGGCGGGCAGCTCGGCTATACCCGCGCGGGCAACTTCAGCCGCACGTCGGAGGGCCAGCTGGTGACTTCGCAGGGCTACCCCGTGCAGCCCGGCATCACCGTGCCCGAGGGCGCGACCTCGATCACCGTGTCCGACGACGGCACCGTCTCGGCGACCTTGCAGGGGCAGTCGGAGCCGACGCAGCTGGGGCAGATCACCATCGCCAGCTTCACCAACCCGGTGGCGCTGCAGGCCGCCAGCGACAACTTCATGCTGGAGACCGCAGGCAGCGGCCCGGCGCAGATCGGCCCGGCGGGCGAGCAGGGGCGCGGGCATATCCGTCAGGGCATGCTCGAAGCCTCGAACGTCAACGTCGTCGAGGAACTGGTCGACATGATCGAGACGCAGCGCGCCTACGAGATCAACTCGAAGATGATCTCGGCCGTGGACGAGATGCTGCGCAACGCCAACCAGACGCTGTGATGAAAAGGATGCGCCAGTCCCTCCCCGGTACGGGGAGGGGGACCACCGGAACGGTGGTGGAGGGGCACCCTCGCATGACGAGAGGCCGCGTGAAGAGAAGTCACGCGAACGGCGCGTGCCCCTCCACCATGCTGCGCATGGTCCCCCTCCCCCGGTGGGGGAGGAATGCCGCGATGCTACTTTGCGCGACCGCGCTTTCGGCGACGCCCGCGCTGGCCAAGAAGGAACCCAAGCCCTCCGGCTTCGAGCCCACCCTGCCCGTCGCCGCGCCCATCGCGCCGGTGGCGGCGAACGGCTCGATCTTCGCGACCTCCGCCGGCTACGCGGCGCTCTATCAGGGCACCCGCGCCGCGCGCGTTGGCGATCCGCTGACGATCCTGCTGATCGAGAGCACCAGTGCCTCCAAGGCGGTCAGTTCCAAGAGCGGCAAGTCCGGCTCGCTCGGCGTCACCCCGCCGACCAAGGGTCTCCTCTCCAAGCTGCTCGACGCCGATGCGCTGAAGGCGGGTTCCAACTCCACCTTCACCGGACAGGGCAGCGCGGCGCAGACGTCCTCGCTCAGCAGCACGCTGTCGGTGACAATCGCCGAAGTGCGTCCCAACGGCACCGCACTGGTGCGCGGCGAGAAGAAGATGCTTATCAGTCAGGGCGACGAATGGGTGCGCTTCTCCGGCATCGTGCGGCTGGCGGACATCGATCAGGAGAACCAGATCGCCTCCGACCGCGTGGCCGACGCCCGCATTGAGTACACCGGCAAGGGCGCGCTGCAGCAGGCCAGCAAGCAGGGCTGGCTGGGCCGGTTCTTCAACACGATCTCGCCGTTCTGATGGTGGCCGACGTGACCTTGCGCCTCGCCTCGACATCCTTCGATAAGCTCAGGATGAGCGGAACTGGACGCATGCGCATTTTTCCGCTCGTGCTGAGCTTGTCGAAGCACCTGGCCCACGCCGCCCTCGCCGCGCTGCTCCTCACCACGCTCGCCTCCCCCGCCCACGCCGAGCGCGTCCGCGATCTCGGCCAGTTCCAGGGCGTGCGCACCAACCAGCTGACCGGCTACGGCGTAGTGGTCGGCCTGCCCGGCACCGGGGACGACAACCTCGAATATCTGACGCAGGCGATGAAGGGCGTCTCGGGCCGCATGGGCCTGACCCTGCCGCCGGGCGTGGCGCCCGGCCTCAAGAACGCCGCCGCCGTCATGATAACCGCCGATCTGCCCGCCTTCGCCAAGCCGGGCCAGCGCATCGACGTCACCGTCTCCACCATCGGCAAGGCCAAGTCGCTGCGCGGCGGCGCACTGATCCTGACACCGCTTTACGGCGCCGACGGCCAGATCTACGCGATGGCGCAAGGCAACCTCGCGGTCGGCGGGCTCGACGCCTCGGGCAAGGACGGCTCCAAGGTCACCGTCAACATACCCACCGTGGGCCGCATCGCCGAAGGCGCCAGCGTCGAGCGCACAGTCGCCACCGGCTTCGATGCGGGCGATACCTTGCGCTGGAACCTGTTCGAGGCCGACTTCCTCACCGCCGCGCGGGTGCGCGATGCGATCAACAGCCGCGTCCCCGGCATCGCCTCGGTCGAGGACGGCGTGACGCTCGCCCTGCGCATGCCCGCCGATCCCGACAGCCGCGCCAGCATGATGGCCGCGATCGAGATGATCGACGTGAACCCCGCCGAAACCGCCGCGCGCGTGATCGTCAACAGCCGCACCGGCACCGTCGTCATCAATTCCGCCGTGCGCCTGTCCCCTGCCGCCATCAGCCACGGCAAGCTGACCGTGCGCGTGGAGGAAAACGACCGCGTCTCCCAGCCCGGCCCGTTCAGCGGCGGCAGCACCCGCACCGAAAACCGCTCAAACGTCTCTGTGGAGGAGGAGAACCGCTCGGTCGCGCTGTTCCGGGGCGGGGCCTCGCTGTCCAAGGTGGTCGACGCGCTCAACATGCTGGGGGTGACGCCGTCCGACCTCGTGGCGATCCTTGAGGCGCTGAAGCAGGCGGGCGCGCTGAAGGCGGAAATGGTGGTGATATGAGCACGATCCTCCCTGCCGCGCCCGGAATGGCGGTCAAGACCCAGCAGACCGACCGCGAGAAGCTGCACACCGTGGCGAAGCAGTTCGAGGCGGTGTTCCTGCGCCAGATGCTCAGCGCCGCGCGCGCCACCTCGTTCGGCGGAGATGGCGGCGCGGGGGACATTTCCGGCGGGCAGGCGATGGAAACCTTCCGCCAGTTGCAGGACGAACACTTCGCCGATGCCACGGCGGATACCGGCACCATTGGTCTGGCGAAGATGCTGGAAGCGCAGATGGCGCGGTTCGTGGATGGTCCTTCGATAGCGCAGGGGAGTCCAGAAGCCACCCCGCCCGCGAACCCGAAGGTCAAGTGACCTCTCCCCCTCCCACCCCGTCACCCTGAACTTGTTTCAGGGTCCATTTCGCCGCGAGCGCAGGTGTCTGACGCAGTAAACCGACAGAGCGGCTGATGACATGACAGGGCCGGAAACGCTGCCCGATGGACCCTGAAACAAGTTCAGGGTGACGGGGAGAGACAACGGAAGCCGGCAGTTTCCCCACCCAGCCCTTTAACCAGACGCCCTGCTGCCGTTCTGACAAGCAACCCCATCAACCCCGCTCAGGCTAAGCTTGTCGAAGCCCCGGCGCGCGAACACGGATACCCGGCGAACCCATGGCCTCCGACCTTCTCTCGATCGGCAAATCCGGCGCCCGCGTAGCCCGCGCGGCGCTGGAGGTGACGTCGAACAACATCGCGAACGCCTCGACCGAGGGCTACGTGCGCCGGTCGGTCGCGGTGTCCGAGGTCGCAAACGGGGTCAGCCTCACCACGCCCAGCGCGATCAACCTGTCGGGCGCACGGATCACCGGGATCGTGCGCAACGCCGATACCTTCCGCCAGTCCGAGGTACGCCGCACCGGCTCCGACGCCGCACGTGCCACCGCCGAAGTGCAGGGCCTCGAAAACGTCGAGGCCGCCCTCGAACAGACCGGCGTGTACGACTCCATCGTCAGCTTCGAAGGCAGCCTGAAGCAGCTGCTCTCCGACCCCACCGACGGCTCCTTGCGCGCGCAAGTGGTGGAGGACGGCCGCACCCTGGCGCAGACCTTCAACACCGCCGCGCAGAGCCTCGACTCCGCCGCCAAGGGCCTGCAGTTCGAGGCGCAGGACGGCGTCGACCAGATCAATACCACCGCAGGCGAGCTGGCGCGCGTGAACCTGCGCCTGATGCGCTCGGCGGATTCGTCGAGCGACCAGAGCGCCCTGCTCGACCAGCGCGACGCCCTGCTGCAGAAGCTGAGCGGGCAGGCGGACATCACCACCACCATCAATCCCGACAAGACCGTCTCGGTCATGCTCGGCGGCCCGACCGGCTCGGCGCTGGTGTCGGGCGCGAGCGCCAATACCCTGGCGATGAGCATGGCGGCGAACGGCACCCTCAACTTCACGGTGAACAGCCAGGCAGTGACGCTCAGCTCCGGCGCGATCGCGGGCAAGGCGCAGGCGCTGGTGGAACTGTCGAACGCGCGCACCTCGCTCGACGGTATCGCCGCCAGCATCGCCAGCACCATCAACACCGCGCAGGCCTCCGGCGTGGACCTGCAGGGCAACGCGGGCCAGCCGCTGTTCTCGGGCACCGACGCCGCCAGCCTGAAAATGGTGGCGAGCGGCGGCAGCGCCATCGCCACCGCGCCCGCCGGGGCCGCCGCGAACAGCCGCGACGTGTCCAACCTCACCGCGATGCGCTCCGCCTTCGACGGCGCCGATCCGGCGGGGCAGATGGACACCCTGCTGTTCACCGTCTCCAGCGCCGTTGCGGGCCGCACCGTCACGCGCGACGCGCTCGACACCATCGCCAGCAGCGCGAAAGTCTCGCTGCAGAGCCAGGCGGGCGTCAACCTCGACGACGAGGCGGTCAATCTCATGCGCTACCAGCAGGCCTATCAAGCCTCGGCGCGCGTCATGCAGGTCGCCTCCGACCTGTTCGATTCCATCCTCGGCATCAGGTAAGGCTTCCGATGAGCAGCATCACGACCAGCACCGGCGCCTTCTTCGAACGCTCGCGCTCCGACATCAAAACGCTGCGTTCGCAGGCCGAAAGCCTGCAGTCGCAGCTGTCGAGCGGGAACAAGCTGGACCGCTCCTCCGACAACCCGGTGGCCGCCTCACGCCTGCGGGCGCTGGCGCGGATGGACTCGCTCTCGCAGATCGACACCGCCAACGCCGAGCGCGCCAACGCGGACCTGACGCTGGCGGGCGGCACCATGTCGGACATGGCCGACGCGATCATCCGCGCGAAGGAACTGGCGACGCAGGCCGCCTCCTCCACCCTGACGGGCGACCAGCGCAGCGCGATCGCGGCGGAACTGGACCAGCTTCACAATTCGATGTTCGCGCTGTCCAACGCGCGCGATTCGAACGGCCACGCGCTGTTCGGCGGCGAGGCTTCGGGCGATGCCTACCAGCTCGACGCCGCCGGCAAGGCGCAATACGTCGGCACCGCACAGGTCGACGACCTGCCGCTGGGCGAAGGCCAGCAGGTCACCCGCTCGATGACCGGGCCGCAGTTCCTCTCCTTCACCGGCAAGAACGGCAGCGCGACCGACGTGATGGCAACCGTGCAGGCGCTGTCGGACGCGCTGAAATCGGGCACCGGAACCACAGCGGCCACCGATGCGCTGACCGACCTGCAGACCGGCCTCGACACCCTGACCACCGCGCAGACCGTGGTGGGCAGCCGCCTCAACTGGATCGAGCTGACCACCGACCGCCGCACCGACTTGTCCGAACTGCGCTCCACCGAAGAGGCGAACATCGGCGGCGCCGACCTCGCCACCACGATGACGCGGCTGCAGGAGACGCTGACCGTGCTGGAAGCCAGCCAGGCCAGCTTCACCAAGCTCTCCAGCCTCTCGCTGTTCGACCAGCTGCGCTGATCCTTCATGCGGGGATGCAAGGAGAACTACCTCCAAATCCGCTCAGGCTGAGCTTGTCGAAGCCCCCTCGCGCGGCAACCTTCCCTAACCGAACCCTTCGGAGTCCCTAATGTTTGCAATCATCGGCGTCGTGATCCTGCTGGTGATGGTCTTCGGCGGCTTCGCGATCACCGGCGGTGCGCTGGGGCCGGTGATGCACGCGATCCCGCACGAAATGCTGATCATCGGCGGCGCTGCCATCGGCGCGATCGTCACCGGCAATTCGATGCATGAACTCAAGGGCATCGGCGGCGGCGCGGTAAAGGTGTTCAAGGGTCCGAAGCACAACAAGCAAGACCATATTGACGCGATCATCCTGACCGCACGGCTGATGAAGATGCTGCGCACCGAAGGCCCGGTGGCGCTGGAAAGCCATGTCTCCGATCCGAAATCCTCCGCCATCTTCGCGGAGTTTCCCCGCCTCCTCGCCAACGACGCGCTGATCCACGTCATCGCCGACACGCTGACGCTGATCGTCGTCTCCTCGGGCACGCTGGAGGTGCACGCGGTGGAGGACGTGATCGACAACGGGCTCAAGACCCACTTCCATGAAAGCCACGAGGCGCAGCACGCGCTGCAGGGCCTTGCCGACGCCCTGCCCGCACTGGGCATCGTCGCGGCAGTGCTCGGCGTGGTGAAGACCATGGGATCGATCGACAAGCCCCCGTCGGTCCTTGGCGAGATGATCGGCTCGGCGCTCGTCGGCACGTTCATGGGCGTGTTGCTGGCCTACGGCATCGTCGCGCCGATGGCCGGGAGGCTCAAGCAGGTGCTCGAACAGGACGAGCAGATCTTCCACGCGGTCAAGCAGGTCATCATCGCAAGCCTGCACGGCTGGCCCCAGCCGCTGGTGGTGGAATCCGCCCGCTCGGGCCTCGGCCACGCCTTCCGCCCCAGCCTGTCCGAACTGCTCGACGCGATGAGGGGCAAGTAGGCATGGCGAAGAAGCCCGACGAACCCGTCCGCCCCATCATCGTCAAGAAAGTCACCGTCGTCGCGGGCGGGCACCATGGCGGTGCGTGGAAGGTCGCCTATGCGGACTTCGTGACCGCGATGATGGCGTTCTTCCTGCTGCTGTGGATCCTCGGCGCCACCACCGAGAAGCAGCGCAAGGGCATCGCCGACTACTTCTCGCCCACGCTGGTCAAGAACCGCAAGTCGGGCACCGGCTCGGGCACCGGGCTGCTGGGCGGCACCTCGCTGACCGCGCAGGACAAGCTGCCCCACCCCGGCGGCAGCGGCAACAAGGCAATCACCATCCCGCGCGACACCACCGGCGGATCGAAGGAAGGCGCCCGCCGCACCACCCGGCAGGAGATCGCGAAGAAGCTCGATTCCACCGCCCGCCTGCGCCTGCTGGCCAGGCAGGTGCGCATGGTCGACACCACCGAAGGCATCCGCATCGATCTGGTGGACGACGCCAACTTCTCGATGTTCCGCATGGGCACCACGGTGCTGACGCCCGAGGCAAGCGACCTGCTCGTCGCGCTCGGGCAGGCGCTGGAGGAGGGGCATGGCGGGCTGACCGTGCGCGGCCACACCGACGCGCTGCCCTACAAGCCGGGCATCGTCGGCAACAACTGGTCGCTCTCCGCCGGGCGCGCCGAGGCGACGCGGCAAGCCCTCATGCGCGACGGCATCGCCGAAGACCGCTTCCGCCGCATCGAGGGCGTGGCCGACCGCGAACTGCTGATCCCCGGCGATCCGCATGATCCGCGGAACCGGCGGATTTCGGTGACGGTGATGGATTGAGGGCGTGCGCCTCACGGCAGGGGCTTCGACAAGCTCAGCCTGAGCGGGTTTAGAGGTTTGTGCTACTTCCGCTCAGGCTGAGCTTGTCGAAGGCCCCGCGCGCAAACGCATCCATTGCCCCCGCGATGCCCGCCCGCTTGCCTCGCCGCGCGCATCGCCACACCCTCCCGTCAAAAGCAGGGAGAGCATCATGCAATTCACCGGCCCCGCCGAGGACCGCGCTGCCATTCGCGAACTGATGGAGACTTACGCCGACGCCGCATCGCGGATCGACAAGGCGCAGTGGCTGGACTGCTGGGCACCCGACGCCGAATGGATCACCAGCCACGCCGAAGTCCGGGGCCACGAAGCCCTCTCGCGCACCTGGGACGACCTCTTCGCCACGATGGACGCGATGGTCTTTTTCGCCATGCCCGGCGCGATCCAGGTCTCGGGCGACACCGCGAAAGGCCGCTGCCATATCCGCGAGATCGCCCGGATCGAGGGCAAGGTGGTGAAGTTCGCCGCCCGCTACGACGACGACCTTGTCCGCCATGACGGCCGCTGGCGCTTCGCCCGGCGCACTTACGCCATGAACATCGCCGAATAGCGCCCCCTCTTGCGGCGGAACCACGGCGCGATTAGGAATGCCGCGTCGAAGCGCTCATCTACGAGCAATTCGGCAAAGATCGCGCCGGTGCCCCGCAAGGGGCTTAATAGGGAACGCGGTGAGGGTGCCCGTCGCAAGCAGCGCATCCGAATCCGGGGCTGTCCCTGCAACTGTAAGTGGCGAGCGCGATGCATAGGCCGGTGCCCCGAAGGTGGACGCCGGCAGCCACTGGGCCGGACGCTGCGACATGCGAGGCCACGGGAAGGCCATGCATCAAGCGATGACCCGCGAGCCAGGAGACCTGCCTGCGTCCGGTCGCTCTTGCCTTGGTCCAGGGGATGACCGTGGCACGGAAACTGTCCGTCTGAGCGACGCAACGTGCGGCGGGGGCCGCATCGGCGCGAGGGACGCCGGACGCTGCCGCGTCCGTCCGGGGCCTCCGTACCGACCGCGCCGAGTGCGCGGCACGCCCCCGTCAGGTCGCCGACGCGAGACGGATCGTTTTGCCGATGTCTTCTGCCACTACGCCTCTCAAGAGCCGGATCATCGTGCTCTTTTCCCTGCTCGTCGCCGCCAACCTTGTCGTGTGGGGCTGGGCCTTCAGCCTGTTCCACGCCAGCCCGGTGATGCTGGGCACCGCCCTCCTCGCCTGGAGTCTCGGCCTGCGCCACGCGGTCGACGCCGACCACATCGCCGCCATCGACAACGTCACCCGCAAGCTGATGCAGGAAGGCCAGCGCCCGATCACCGTAGGCCTGTGGTTCGCGCTCGGCCACTCCGCCATCGTCCTGATCGCCGCCACCACCATCGCGCTGGCAGCGGGCACGCTCGACGATTTCGAGGCGTTCGGCCGCTCGGGCGGCGTGATCGCGACGATCATCTCGGCGACGTTCCTCTTCGTGATCGCGATCATGAACCTCGCGATCCTGCGCGGCGTGTGGCAGCGCTTCGTCGAGGTTCGGCGCGGCGGGACTTATGCCGAGGAAGACCTCGACATGCTGCTCGCCGGGCGCGGGCTGATCGCGCGGATACTGCGCCCCGTGTTCCGACTGGTGCGCCACGCCTGGCACATGGCGCCGCTGGGCTTCCTGTTCGGCCTGGGCTTCGACACCGCCACCGAAGTCGCGATCCTCGGCCTGTCCGGCGCCCATGCGGCCGACGGGATTTCGCTCGGCTCGGTACTGGTGTTCCCGGTGCTGTTCGCGGCGGGCATGGCGCTGGTCGATACCGCCGACGGTGTCATCATGCTGGGCGCCTACGAGTGGGCCTTCGTCAAACCGATCCGCAAGCTCTACTACAACATCGTCATCACCGCGATCTCGGCGATGGTGGCGCTGGTGATCGGCTCGATCCAGACCGCCGCGCTGCTGTCGGAGAAGTTCGGGCTGGAGGGCGGCGTATGGTCGGGGGCGGCATCGCTGTCGGAGCAGTTCAACACGCTGGGCTTCCTGATCATCGGCCTGTTCGTGGCGTGCTGGCTGCTGAGCTGGGCCGTGTACCGCTGGGGCGGGCTGGATTCGGTGGAAGTCAGAAAAGGCTGATAACCCCGCACGAAAAAAGCCCGGCGGCCATGGGGAACCACCGGGCTTTCCGAACCTTCCGGGACAGGAAGGCTCTATATTTCAGTTCGTTATCAGCGCAGCAGCGAGAGGACGTTCTGCTGGCTCTGGTTGGCCTGAGCGAGCATCGCGGTGGACGCCTGCGAGAGGATCTGCGCCTTGGCCATCGCGGTGGTCTCGGCCGAGTAGTCGG
>NZ_JBMDIO010000027.1:0-65339 GCF_057808725.1 Novosphingobium sp. FG90 | reverse complement strand
CCCCCCCCCCCCCCCCCCCCCCCCGCAGCGGCTGGCGGGCGCCTATGCATGGAAGTCGATCGCGGCGACGGGCGCGAAGCTGGCCTTCGGCTCCGACACGCCGGTGGAACCCGCGCATCCCTTCGAGGGGCTGGCGGTGGCGATCAGCCGCACCGGCGCCGACGGCCAGCCCATGGGCGGCTGGCAGCCGCAGGAAATCCTCACGCGCGAGGCGGCGCTGGGCGCCTACACCACGGGCGCGGCCCACTCGCTGTTCGCCGAGGACCGCCTCGGCCGCATCGCGCCGGGCATGCGTGCGGACTTCCTGTTCGTGGACGAGGACCCGATGACCGCCGCCCCGCAGGCGCTGCGCGGCACGCATGTGCTGGAAACGTGGATCGGCGGGCGGCTGGCATGGTCGGCCGCGCAGGACGGCGGCAAGGCCGGGGTGCGGCGGTAACGTTCAGGCTGCGCTGTCTTCCCGAAAGCGGTCCATCAGGTGCATCCGTTCGTGCAGGATGGTGACGATGCCCACCGTATCGTCACCAAGCAGCCGCCAGTAGACGTAGTGGCGCTCATGGCGGCAGTAAAAGCCGTCAACGCCGAATTCACCGGGAATGGCGCGCCATGGCTGATCGCGCCGCGCGATCCGCTCGAAGCAGGCGAACAGGCCGCGAATGTAGGCTTCCGCCTGCGCCTCACCCCACGAATCGCGAGTATAAACGAAGATTTCGTCGAGCCGCCGACCGGCGATCGCGGAGACCGTGAAGCCGGCAATTTCAGCGGCCATCTCAACCGGGGCGATTGCGTGCGATCACCGCTTCCGCATCCAGCGGAGCATAACTCGATTCGGGCGCGGCGAACGCCCGGTGCAGTTCGGCTTCGAGCCGCTGAAACTGCTCCGCTTCGAGCCGTGCCTTGTCGCGCCGGATCAGGTCACGGACATACTCGCTGACGTTTTCGTAGGAACCGTGCTCGCCCACATTGGCGGCCACGAAGTCGCCCAGCGCGCCGCCGATCCGGACATTGAGGGTCATGGGCTTGTTCATCACGCGCACCTTTCGTCCCAATATAGTGGAATATCGTGGACGCTGACAAGCGCGCCCGGCCTCACTCCGCTGCTGCGTGCCCGGCAGCCTTGGCCGCTTCCTCCACGGCCTTTTCCTCGCGCGCTCGGTCCTTGGCATCGCGGCGTTCGGTGAACCACATCAGGATCAGCGTGCCTTCCCACAGCATCAGCAGCGGGATCGCCAGCAGCAGCTGGGAGACGACGTCCGGCGGGGTCGCCACGGCGGCGATGATGAAGATGCCGACGATCGCATAGCGCCGCGCGCCGACACACTGCGCGCGCGTCACCATGCCCGCCCGGTTGAGCAGCATCAGCAGTACCGGCAGCAGGAAGCTGATCCCGAAGGCCAGGATGAACTGCATGACGAGCGCGAGGTAATCGCCCGTCCCCGGCAGCGCCTCCAGCTTAAGGCCGCCCTTCTGCCCTTCGAACGTGAGGAAGAAGTGGAAGGCCGTGGGCATCACCACGTAATAGGCCAGCGCCGCGCCCATCGTGAACAGCACCGGCGTCGCGATCAGGAAGGGCAGGAACGCCTTCTTTTCCTTGGCATAAAGGCCGGGGGCGACGAACTGCCAGATCTGGTTGGCGATCACCGGGAAGCTGACGAAGAAGGCCGCGAACATCGCGATCTTCACCTCGACGAAGAAGGCTTCGTAGAGCTTGGTGTAGATCAGCTTGCCCTGTCCGGGCGGAAACGCCTCGGTCAGCGGGCGGACGAGGAACGAGAAGATGTCGCCCGCGAAGTAGAAGCACACCGCGAAGGCCAGCGCGAAGGCCATGAAGGCGCGCAGCAGACGGCCGCGCAGCTCGATCAGGTGATCGAGCAGAGGGGCCTGGGTATCGTCGATGTCGGAGATGCGAAAGGGCTGCATTATTTCGGCCTCGAGCCAGAGTGCGAGGCGGAAGGGCCTGACCCCGAATCGTCATTGCGAGCGCAGCGAAGCAATCCAGAGCCGCGTAAACCGCTCTGGATTGCTTCGCTGCGCTCGCAATGACGAAGGTGATTGGAACTCATGTCATTTCGCCTTAGGGCGGCGGCGGGGGTAAGTGGAATTCAGCCTGCTTCGGCGCTTCGGCCTTGGGCGTTTCCGTGTCACCAGCCACGGCAACCTCCGCCACTGGCTCCGAAACGGCGGGCGCCTGCATGTCGTCGGCAGTAGGATTCATCGAGGGAAGCTGCGGGCTCGCCTTCATGATGGCCTCGTTCTGCTCGCGCCACTTGCGCTCCATTTCCTCCAGCTCGGCTTCACGCACCATGGCGTCGATGCCGGACCGGAAGTGGTTCGACATCTTGCGCATCTTGCCGATCCAGCGACCGGCCGTGCGCAGCGCCATCGGCATGTCCTTGGGACCGATGACGACGACCGCCACGATGACGATCATCAACAGTTCGGATGCACCGACGTCGAACATCCCCGATCAGCCCCGAGCGCTCAGGCCTGTTCGTTCTTCACCTCAGTCGCGGTCGGCGCGGGATCGGCCTTCTGCGACGAGATCTGGGCGGCGGGAGCCGAGGCGTCCTTGGCCTTCCCCGAGGCTTTCTGGGCCTCTTCCTCGTTCATGCCGTCCTTGAAGCTCTTGATGCCCTTGCCGAAGTCACCCATGATTTCCGAAACGCGGCCGCGTCCGAACAGCACGAGCACGATCACGAGAACGATCAGCCAGTGCCAGATCGAGAAGCTACCCATAACCTCAACTCCAAAAGCGCGGTCGATTCCGACCGGTCATAGGGGGCATGTAGGCGCTTTGACGCCAAGTTGCCAGCCCGTCATGGTTATGTCCTTCACCGGTCGCATGTCAGTCATCTTCGGAATCCGACTTCTCCGAAGCGCGAGGATTGGAGCGAGGATTCCCGCTGCCCAGCGCGGCCTCGATGACGTCCTCGTCGACGGGGTCGAGCAGGCCCGCCGCGCGCAGTTCGTCGATTCCGGGAAGCTCCTTCAGCGAGCCCAGCCCGAAGTGGTCGAGGAACGCGGGCGTCGTCGCATAGATCACCGGCCGCCCCGGCACCTCGCGCCGCCCGGCGACGCGAACCCAGCCCGCCTCCATCAGCACATCGAGCGTGCCCTTGGCGGTCTGGACGCCGCGAATGGCCTCGATCTCGGCGCGGCTGACGGGTTCGTGGTAGGCGACGATCGCCAGCACCTCGGTGGCGGCACGGCTGAGGCGGCGCACGTCCTCCTTCTCGCGGCGGAGCAGGTGGGCGAGATCGGGCGCGGTCTCGAAATGCCAGCGCCCGCCGCGCTCGACGAGGTGGATGCCGCGCCCCTGATAATGCCGCTGCAGATCGGCGAGCGCGGGGCGGACATCACCGCCTTTCTCGCCGAAACCGAGATGAAGCGCGACCTGATCGGCCGTCAACGGTTCGGTGGAGGCGAAGAGGGTCGCTTCGACGGCGCGCAGGACATCGTCGGGCGCACTGTGGGCGTCTTGTGTCACGTTTGGGTGCCTTTGAGTGCCCGCAGGCGCAGGGGGCCGTATGTCTCCTCCTGCGCCAGTTCGGCCTTGCCGGTGCGGGCCAGTTCGAGCGCCGCGACGAAGCTCGAAGCCAGCGCGGAACGGCGCAATTGCGGGCTTTCCCAGCTGCCGTGGGCGGCGGGCAGGAAGTCGCGCAGTTCCATCCAGTCGATCGCCACGCCGAGCATCGAGGCGACGCGGGCTATCGCGGTGTCGAGCGTCATCACCATCCGCTCGCGCACCATATGCACCACCGGCTGCGAGCGGATTTTCACGTCGCCGTAGGCTCTTACGAGATCGAACCACTCTACCTGCCAGCGCGACTTGCGATCGATGCGCAGCCCCTCCGGAGCCCCCCGCTCGAACACGTCGCGCCCCAGCCGGTCCCGCCCCATCAGCCGCGCCGCCGCCTCGCGCATCGCGCCGAGGCGCTGGAGGCGCATCTGCAGGCGCAGGGCCATTTCCTCGGGGCTCGGGTCCTCCTGCTCGTCGCGCGGCAGCAGCAGCGCGGACTTCAGGTAAGCCAGCCATGCCGCCATGACGAGGTAATCCGCCGCCAGCTCCAGCCGCAGCGCCTCGGCCTCCTCGATATAGGTCAGGTAGGCGTCGACCAGTTCGAGGATCGAAATCCGCAGCAGATCGACCTTCTGCCGCCGCGCGAGGTCGAGCAGCAGGTCGAGCGGCCCTTCCCAGCCGTCGATCTCAAGATACAGCTTGTCCGCCTGAGCGCCCTGACGCTCCTCGCCGTCCCAGTCGTCGAAGAGGCCGGGATTGCTGGCCACGTCAGGCCGCCCGCAGCGCCAGCAGGGCGTCGCGCTGGGCCAGCAATTCCGCGTGGTCGGCCCCTGTCGCGGGGCCGGTTGCGTCGAGCGCATGGTCGAGACGGGCTGCGGTGTCCTCGGCCATGACGGGCAGTGCGCTGGCGATGCCGACCATGTCGTCCATCTTCGCCCAGCAGTTGAGCGCGATGTCGCAGCCCGCCGCGATCGCCTGCGCCGCCAGTTCCGGCACGCTGCCCGAAAGCGCCTGCATGTCGAGGTCGTCGGTCAGCAGCAGGCCCGAAAAACCGATGTTTTTCCGAATGATATCGCCGATCACGAAGGGCGACAGGGTGCCGGGGTTCTCGGCGTCCCACACGGTATAGCGGACGTGCGCGGTCATGCCGATCGGGGCCTTGGCCAGCGCGCGGAACGGCGCGAGGTCGAGTTCCAGTTCCTCGGCCGAGGCAGTGACGGTGGGCAGTTCCTTGTGGCTGTCCGCCATCGCGCGGCCGTGGCCGGGGATGTGCTTGATGCAGCCCGCGACGCCCGATCGCGCGAAGCCGTCGAGGATCGCGCGGCCCAGCGCCGCCACCCGCATCGGCTCGGCGCCCAGCGCGCGGTCGCCGATGACGTCGTGCGCGCCCGGCTGGCGCACGTCGAGCGAGGGGTGGCAATCGACGCTGACGCCCACTTCGGCAAGGTCGAGGCCGAGCGCCTGCGCGTTCACCCGCGCCGCCTCGATGGCGCTGGCGGGGGCGAGATCGTAGAGTCGATCGAACGCCTCGCCGGGCGGATAGGCGCTCCAGGTCGGCGGCTTCATCCGGGCGACGCGGCCGCCTTCCTGGTCGATGCAGACGAACAGGCGGTCCCGCCCGTGGAGGCTGCGCAGCTCGTCGGTCAGGGCGCGAACTTGCGCGCGGCTTTCTACGTTGCGGCCGAACAGGATGTAGCCCGCCGGGTCGGCATCGCGGAAGAAGGCGCGTTCGTCGTCGCTGAGAGTCAGGCCGGAGAGGCCGAAGATTGCCGGAACCATGCCGATTTGGTCGCAGAATGGCGGCGGTTTCGCAAGGAAGGCGGGGGGCGAAGGTGTGGATGGCGCTATGCGGCGGGGGCTTCGACAAGCTCAGCCTGAGCGGGCTTGAGAGCTGGTCTTTAAATCCCGCTCAGGCTGAGCTTGTCGAAGCCCCCTCGGGCCATTCCCGGCACGATGACTTACGCCGCGCTCCAAAACCTGCCACACCCAGCCCATGACCCGCAGCTTCGGCCCTCCCCCTTCCGCCGCCGAGTTCGAGCGCCTCGCCCACGCCGCTTTCGCGCGCATCCCGCAGCCTTTCGCGCGGCACCTCGAAGGCATCACCGTCCACATCGAGGAATTCGCCGACGAGGAGGTGCTGCAGGACATGGGCATCGAGGATGCCTGGGAACTGACCGGCCTCTACCACGGCCGCCCGATGGACAGCGAATCGATCTGGCTCTCGGGCGACCTGCCGCCGCGCATCATGCTCTATCGCCAGCCCCTGCTCGCCGAGTGGTGCGAGACCGGCGTGGGCCTCGAAGACCTCGTCACCCATGTCGTGATCCACGAGGTCGGCCACCATTTCGGCCTGTCAGACGATGACATGCACGCGCTTGAGGATCAGGTGCGCTGAAAACTTGCACGGGCCGTCGGCGAAATTGGTCCTTGGTCTGCAACGTTTCGGTGCGATAGAGCGGCGCCATGACTTCCCCCCGTCTACGCGCCCTGCCGCTCCTCGCCCTCGCTTTCACTGCCGCCTGCGCCGCCCCGCAGGCCACGCGCCCGGGAGCGCCGCCTGCTGCATCCACCGCCGCCGCTCTGGTGGAAGTGGGCATCATCGCCATCAACGACTTCCACGGCGCGCTGGAGCCGCCCAAGGCTGCGGTCGAGGCACCCGGTCCTGACGGCAAGACCGTCAACGTGCCCGCAGGCGGCGGCGCATGGCTGGCCTCGGCGGTCGATTCGCTGAAAGCCGAGCACCCCAACAACGTCGTCGTCGCGGCGGGCGACCTGACCAGCGCCTCGCAGCTGGCCTCCTCGCTCCACCTCGACGAGCCGGCGGTCGGCGTGATGAACCGCATTGGCCTCGAATTCAACGCGGTGGGCAACCACGAGTTCGACCGCGGCTGGAAGGAACTCCAGCGCCTGCAGAACGGCGGCTGCGAGAAGAACACCCGCCTCCAGCCCTGCCAGCTGGAGCAGTTCAAGGGCGCCAGCTACAAATACCTCTCCGCCGCGACCTACAAGGACGACGGCACGACGCTGTTCCCCGCCACCGGCCTCAAGACCTTCGGCGAAGGCGCGCGCAAGGTGACCATCGGCTTCGTCGGCCTGTCGCTCAAGTCGATCCCCACGCTCGTCCAGCCCGACATGGTCAAGGGACTGACCTTTGGTGACGAGGCCGAGGCGATCAACAAGGCGATTCCCGTGCTCAAGGCCGAGGGCGCCGACGCAGTCGTCGTGCTGATCCACCAGGGCGGCAAGACCACTGCCAAGGACCCCAATTCCTGCGAGGGCTTCGCGGGCGACATCCAGCCGATCCTCGACAAGCTGAACCCCGGCGTGGACCTCGTCGTCTCGGGTCACACGCACTGGCAGTACGTGTGCCAGTACGGGCAGTCGGGCGATGGTTCGCCGATCCTGCTGACCAGCGCGGGCGTCTACGGCAAGCTGGTGACCGACATCACGCTCACCATCGACCCCGCCAGCCACAAGGTCATCGCCAAGAAGGCGCATAACGTCATCGTCCAGTCGCCGGGCTACACCAGCGGCCGGGGCGACGTGCCGAATACCGCTGCCTACCCGCAGTTCCAGCCGCGCGCGGACGTGGCGGACTATGTCGCGGGCTATGTGAAGGATGCGGCCGGGCTGATCCAGCGACCGGTCGGCAAGATGTCAGGCCCGGCGGCCAAGGGCAGCAGCGAGAGCGCCACTGGCGGCGACCTCGGCAACCTGATCGCCGATTCGCAGCTGGCGGGCAGCAAGGCGGCGGGCGCGCAGATCGCCTTCACCAACCCCTTCGGCATTCGCGCCCCGATCGACCCGGCGCCCGACGGCACCGTCACTTTCGGGCAGGTCTACGCGACGCAGCCGTTCAACAACGAACTGGTGACGATGACGCTGACCGGCGCGCAAGTCCGCGCGGTGATCGAGGACGGCCTCGACGACGCAGGCGACAAGCAGGCGCTGGCGCCGTCGGCCGGGCTGAAGTTCTCGTACGACATGCGCCGCCCCTCGGGCAGCCGCGTGGTGTCTCTGACCCTGAACGGCAAGCCGCTCGATCCCGCCGCGAAGTACCGCGTCACCGTGGTCAACTTCCTCGCGGAAGGCGGCGACGGTTTCGCGACCTTCAAGCAGGGCACCGAGATCACGCGCGGCATGATCGACAACGAGGCGTTCCAGCAGTGGCTCGCCGCCGTGCCGGTACGTCAGGTGCCCAAGGAAGAGCGCGCCGTTCGGCTCGACAAGTAATGTGAACCCGGTCCCTGCGGCCTTCGCGGGGACCGGAGTTTATCAGGCGTCCACTTCGGCGTAGTGGCTCGGCGGCTGGATCACTTCCATGCGCTCCGACAGCAGCGGCCGGAACGAAGGGCGCGACTTCATCACCAGATACCAGCCGCGCGCCTGCTCGTGGCTCGACCAGTCGAGGCCGCCGAGGTAGTCCGCCACCGACAGCTGCGCCGCCGCCGCTAGGTCCGCCAGCGTCATCGTCGCACCGGCAAGCCAGGGCCGGTTGTCGATCAGGTAGTCGATGTAGTCGAGGTAGTCGTGCGCCAGCTTCATCGATTCGCGCAGCGCCTTGGCATCGGGCGACTGGCGCAGGACGAGGCGCTTCTTCATCCGCTCCAGCAGCAGGGGGCCGGAGACGTCGTTGTAGAAATTCTCGTCGAACATCGCGATCAGGCGGCGGATTTCCGCGCGTTGCTGGGCGGTGCCGCTGATCAGCGGATAGCGATCCACCGTCTCCTCGAAATATTCGCAGATCGCACGACTGTCCGACAGGACGAGGCCCTTGTCGGTTTCGCGGATGACGGGCGTGCGCCCGGCCGGGTTCATCGCGAAGAGGCGATCCTCGCCCTCCCACGGCCGCGCGGTCTGGAGTTCATACGCGATGCCCTTCTCCGCCATGAGCAGCCGAACCTTGCGGCTGAAGGGGCAGAGGGGGAACTGATAGATGTGCCACATGGCGATTCGGAATGCCGAAAGGGCACGCCCCCGTCCATTTCACGGAGGCGGGAATCAGGTGGATAAGTCCGCGCTCCATCCGTTGCGCGATATGTCGCGGCTCTGTGCCTCCGGTCGTTGACCCTTCGCCTGCCCGCCGACAGTCTGCCGGCGAACGGAGAGAGGGAGAGGAAATCGTGCTGCTCAAGTCCATCCGCCTGGGGTCGAACGACCTTGGGAAGACCCGCGCGTTCTATGACGCCACGTTCGGCGCGCTGGGCCTCGCCCCCTGCTCGACGCCCGAACAGTACCCCATCGTGATGTGGGATCTTGGCGGCGTGCGCTTCCTGCTCGGCCCGGCGCGTGATGGAGAGGCCTGCACCCATGGCAACGGCGGCACGATCCTGTTCGACGCGCCGGACGAGGCTGCGGTCAGGGCGTGGCACGCGGCGGGCCTTGCCAGCGGCGGAACCGACGAAGGCGCGCCCGAGGCCAAGCCCCAGGCACGCGGCGCCTTCGGGGCCTACTTGCGCGACCCCGACGGCAACAAGCTCGGCGTCTATTCCGGCCTGAGCATGGGGTAAGGGCGGCTCAGGCCGCCCGGTCCACCACCACCATCGTGAAGGTCGAGGTCGCCGAATGGCGGCGCTCGCCGTTCATCAGGTTCTCGGCCCAGAGTTCGACGCGGATGAGCACCGAATCGGCGCCCGCCATCACGACCTCGGAGATCAGCTCGATCATCTCGCCCTCGCGGATGGGGGACTTGAAATCGATGCGGTCGGACGTGCCCATGATCATCGGGCGGCGCATGTGGCGGCTCGAAGCGATGAACGCCGCGCGGCCCATCATCTTGAGCGCATCGCCGCCGAACAGCGAGCCGTAGTGGTTGGTCTGCGCCGGGAAGACCATGTCGACCATGTGCAGCCGCCCGGTCTCCACCGAGGGCGCGGGCTCAGGCATCGGCGGGAACGGCAGTTTCGTGTCCGGTCCCTTGGGCGCGACGAGCACGAAGAGGCCGCGCGTGCACAGGCGCCGCTCGCCGGTGAGCGGGTTTTCGGCGACCAGTTCCACTTCGACATCGACCGATCGGGTGCCGACGCGGGTGATCAGGCCGGTCGCCTCGATCAGGTCGCCGATGCGGCCGGGGTTCTCGAAGTCGATGCGCTCGGTCCGCGCGGTGACGAAAGGCGCGCGGGCATGGCGGGCGGCGACGAGGAAGGCGATCTTGTCCATGTGCGCCAGCGCGACGCCGCCGAACAGGGTGCCGTGGTGATTGGTGTCGCCGGGAAACACGGCGTCGATAAGCTGCACCGCGTGGCGCGCGGGCGTAGTCGTCAGGGTCATGTCATACTCGTCGATTCGGGTCACGGTCGCCGGACGCACGCCCAGATACGAATGGAGCGCGCGGCCGTCGGCCTGGTCGGGAATCGTCTCCACGGATGGACGACCGGCTCGGCATGGACGGGGGCAATGCTGCACCCTTGGCCGGTCTGTCAGCTGCGGACGCGGCGAGGCGCCCGGCAGAAGGCGGCGCACCTCGCAGCCGGGCAGGCCCGGGTCAAGCGAAAGCGCGGCGATTGTCTTGCGGGAAATGCCACTGGTGTTGCCTTGTTCGCACCTCGGGCATAAGCCGCGCGTTCCTCGATCCCGTGCAAGGACCCTCGCACCGTGACGCTTCATACCTGGTGGCTGTTCGTCGCCGCCGTCTTCGTGGTTTCCGGCACGCCGGGGCCGAACATGCTCCACGTGCTGTCGCGCAGCGTCGAGATGGGCGCGCGGCGCAGCACGATCGCCATGGCGGGGTGCCTGTGCGCGATCTTCCTGCTGATGGGCTCCTCCGCCGCCGGGCTGACGACGCTGCTGCTGGCGCTACCCGGCTCGTTCGAGGTGCTGCGCTACGCGGGCGTCGCTTATCTGGTCTACCTGGGCATCAAGTCCTGGCGCTCGCCCGTGGCACCGCTCGACCCGACCGAGAGCGAACTCCCGCCCGCCCCCTCGAGCCTCGCGGTGTTCCGGGGCGGCTTCACGATCGCCATCAGCAATCCCAAGGCGATCCTTTTCGCAGCCGCCTTCTTCCCGCAGTTCATCGACCCCGCGCTGCCCAAGGCGCCGCAGTTCGCGATCCTGTTCGGCACTTTCACCGTCATCGAGACCGCGTGGTACTGCACTTATGCGCTCGGCGGCCGGGGCCTCGCCCGCTACCTTAGCCGCCCGGCGATCAAGCAGGCGTTCAACCGCGTGACCGGTGTGTTCTTCATCGGCTTCGGACTGGCGCTGCTGAAAGCGCGGCCGAACTGAGTCTCAGCCGCCGCGCGAGAGCAGGAACACCGCGTGCTCGGCGCGGAAGTTGGCCGCCGCCGCGCTGCACTGGGTATCGCCCGAGAGGAACCAGCGTCCCTCCACCGTGATCCCGCGTTCCTGCAGCAGCGCGCGGAAATCGTTCACCGTCAGGTGGTGGATGTTGGGCGTCTCGTACCAGGCGATCGGCAGCAGGCGCGTCACCGGCATGCGGCCGTTCCACAGCAAAGAGGTGCGGACCCGCCAGTGCGCGAAGTTCGGGAAGCTGACGAAGGCCTTGCGGCCGATGCGCAGCAGTTCCTCCAGCACCATGTCGGGGCGCATCGTCGTCTGCAGCGTCTGCGACAGGATCGCGTAGTCCACCGACTTGTCGGGATAGAACGCCAGGTCCCGGTCGGCATCGCCCTGGATCACCGAGAGGCCCTTGGCCACGCAGGCGCCCACGTTCAGCGCGTCGATCTCCATGCCGCGCGTGGCGCAGCCCGAGCCGTCGCGCAGGGCCTGCATCAGGGTGCCGTCGCCGCAGCCGACGTCGAGCACGCTGGAATCCAGCGCGACGTTCTCGGCGATGATCGCAAGGTCCGGGCGCAGGCCGGTCTTCATCGCCGGGGTCATGACGCCACCTGCAACTGCTCGGCGAACTGGGGCGAAAGGCGCTCCATCAGCCGCTCGGGCCGCATCAACGGATTGAAGCCCAGCGCGGCATAGACGCCGTGCGCGTCCGCCGTCGTCAGCGCGAAGCGGCGCACCGTCTGATAGTCCGTATGGTCGAGGAACCACTGCACCATGCGGCGACCGAGGCCAGCCCCGCGCGCAGGCTCGTCCACCCAGACGTCGGCGAGCCATGCGAAGCTGGCGTGGTCGGTGATCATGCGCGCGAAGCCGACCTGGCCCTGCTCGGGGTGATAGGCGCCGAGGCAGTGCGAGCCGGCGATCTGGCGCTCGATTTGCTCGCGCGCGATGCCGGGCGTCCAGTAGCTCGAAGCCAGCCAGCCATGCACGCGCGCAACGTCGAGGCGGATCTTGTCGTCGGAAAGCTGGATCATCCGATGAACCCCTGCACCACGCGGTCGAGCGCGGGCACGTCGAGCAGGAACGAGTCGTGCCCGAACGGCGCCGACAGTTCCACGAAGCTCACCGGCAGGCCCGCTGCATTCAGCGCATGGACGACATTGCGCGATTCCGCCGTGGGATAGAGCC
Organism: Novosphingobium sp. FG90; assembly: GCF_057808725.1. Classification (NCBI taxonomy): domain Bacteria; kingdom Pseudomonadati; phylum Pseudomonadota; class Alphaproteobacteria; order Sphingomonadales; family Sphingomonadaceae; genus Novosphingobium; species Novosphingobium sp. FG90. The sequence goes on along the minus strand of NZ_JBMDIO010000027.1, from coordinate 53,395 downwards.
AGTCGGTATCGAAGCTGACGAGGCAGTAGCGCGCCTTCGACTTCGCGAAGGCATTGGCCAACATGCCGCCATGCTCTTCGGCAAGGTCGAAGTAGTCCATCGCGCGGGTAATGTAGAGGTACGAGTTCGCATCGAAGCGGTCGGTGAACGACAGCCCCTGATAGCGCAGGTACGATTCGATCTGGAAATCCGCGTCGAAGCCGAAGGTCTTTTCCTCGCGGTTCTGCAGGCGGCGGCCGAACTTCTCGGTCAGGCCCGCTTCCGACAGATAGGTGATGTGCGCGGCCATGCGCGCGACGGAAAGGCCCTTCTCAGGCCCCTTCCCGAAGGCATAGTAATTACCCTCACGCCACTCCGGGTCGGCCATGATCGCCTGACGGCCCACTTCGTGAAACGCGATGTTCTGCGCCGAATGCCGCGCGGTCGAGGCCAGCACCAGCACTGCGCGCGTGCGCTCGGGGAAGTTGGCGGCGAGGCTCAGCACCTGCATCCCGCCCATCGATCCGCCGACGAGCGCATGGAGACTGTCGATCCCCAGCGAATCCAGCACGGCGATGTGCCCCCGCACCATGTCGCGAATGGTGATGACAGGAAAGCGCATCCCCCAGGGCGTACCGTCCGGAGAAAGATCGGCAGGCATGGCGCTGGCGGGTCCGGTCGAGCCCATGCACGAGCCGATGACGTTGGCGCAGATCACGAAGAAGCGGTCGGTGTCGATCGGCTTGCCCGGTCCGACCATGCGCACCCACCAGCCGGGCTTGCCGGTCTTGGGGTGGTTGGAGACGACATGCTGATCGCCGGTCAGCGCGTGGCAGATCAGGATCGCATTGTCCTTGGCCGCATTCAGCGTGCCGCAGGTCTCGTAGGCGATGCGCGCGCAGGGCAGCATCTGCCCGCCGTCGAGCAGCAGCGGCATGTCGAGGTCGAGGTGGCGGTTCTCGATTGGGGGATTGAGCACGGTTGCCATGATCCGAGCCCCAATAGAGGCTCAATCGGGCTCTGTCATTAGCCGCCATGGTGCGTTATGGGGCCGGCCGTCATGAGCGAAACGATCACCACTCCGAAAGCCCCGACTCCTAAGCCCTGGATCGAGGCGATCCACGCCTATGTGCCCGGCAAGTCGAAAGGCAAGGACGGCCGCCCGCTCATCAAGCTCTCCGCCAACGAGAACCCGCTGGGCACCAGCGAGGCCGCGCTCTCTGCGAAGGCCGCCGCGCCCGCGCTCTATCCGGACCCGGACAGCACCGCCTTGCGCACCGCGATCGGCGCGCGCCACGGCATCGATCCGGCGCGCGTGGTGATGGGCACCGGCTCCGACGAACTGCTCAACCTTGCGGCGCAGGGCTATGCAGGCCTCGGCGACGAGGTGATCTACGTGCGCTACGGCTTCTCGGTCTACGACATCGCGGCGCGACGCTGCGGAGCCACGCCGGTAGTCGCGCCCGATGCCGATTACGGCACCGACGTCGATGCGCTGCTGGCGCTGGTGACCGACATGACCCGCGTGGTCTTCGTCGCCAACCCCAACAACCCGACCGGCTCTTACTTGCCCAGGGGCGAGATCGCGCGCCTCCACGCCGCCCTGCCCTCCGACGTGCTGCTGGTGCTCGATCAGGCTTACGGCGAATATGTCGCGCCCGAGGACGAGGACGGCGCGCTGACGCTCGCCGCCGCGCACGACAACGTGCTGGTGACGCGCACGTTCTCCAAGATCTTCGGCCTTGCCGGAGAGCGCATCGGCTGGGCCACCGGCGCGCCGGGGATCGTCGCCACGCTCAACCGCATCCGCGGGCCGTTCAACGTCTCCTCCACCGGGCAGGCGATGGCCGAGGCGGCGCTGGCCGACACCGCGTTCGTCGAGGCGAGCCGCGTCCACAACCGCGACGAGCGCGCCCGCTTCGTCGCGAAGCTGGAGGCGCTGGGCAACCACGGGTTGCGCCCGCTGCCGAGCCAGGCGAACTTCGTGCTGACCCTGTTCGAAGGCGCCCTCACCGCCGAGGCCGCGTTCGAGGGCCTTGCCGATCGCGGCTACATCGTGCGTTGGCTGCCCGGACAGGGCCTGCCGCAGGCGCTGCGCATCACCATCGGCAAGAGCGCCGACATGGACGCGATCGCCGAGGCTCTTCGCGAAATGGCGGAAGCCGCAAAATGAGCTTTGCGAACATCGCCATCATCGGGCTCGGCCTGCAGGGCGGCTCGATCGGTCTTGCCGTGCGTGAATTCCTGCCCGAAGCGCACACCACCGGCTTCGATCTCAGCCCCGACCACCGCGCCCGCGCCGCCGAGCGCGGGCTGGTCGACAAGGTCTGCACCACTGCCAGCGAAGCGGTGCGTAATGCCGACTTAGTGATCTTCTGTGTGCCTCCGGGTGCCATGGGCATCGCCGCCGAGCAGGTGCGTGACGCCCTGCCCGCGACCGCGCTGGTCAGCGACGTCGGCTCATCGAAGCAGGCCATCGCCAGGGCGCTTGGCGAGGCCCTGCCCGATCACGTCGTCATCCCCGCGCACCCCGTCGCCGGCACCGAGAACTCCGGCCCCGACGCAGGCTTCGCGCACTTGTTCCGCAACCGCTGGTGCATCGTCACCCCGCCTGCCAAGGTGGACATGGTCAAGCTCTCCCAGCTCGTCGGCTTCTGGGAAGCACTGGGCGCCAACGTCGAGATCATGACGGCGGAGCACCACGACCTCGTGCTCGCAGTCACCAGCCACTTGCCGCACCTCATCGCCTACACCATCGTCGGCACGGCCTCCGATCTGGAAGACGTGACGCAGAGCGAGGTCATCAAGTATTCGGCCGGCGGCTTCCGCGACTTCACCCGCATCGCCGCCTCCGACCCGACGATGTGGCGCGACGTGTTCCTGTCCAACAAGGACGCGGTGCTGACGATGCTCCAGCGCTTCACCGAGGACCTCACCGCCCTCCAGCGCGCGATCCGCGTCGGCGACGGCGAGCAACTGTTCGACCAGTTCGCCCGCACGCGCACTATCCGCCGCTCGATCATCGAGGAAGGCCAGGACGACGCCCGGCCGGACTTCGGACGCGGGGACCACGAGGGGCGGTAAAGCCCCCGTCATCCCAGCGAAGGCTGGGACCGCTGGCCGTGTAAAGCCCAACTCTCGCTAGAGAGTGGTTCTGCGAACTCGCGTCTAAAGACCGATAGCGGTCCCAGCCTTCGCTGGGATGACGGGCAGTTTGTTTTTCGGGCCTTGGAGCCTCCCGCCATTTCGCGCTTTGAGCGGCCGAACCTCCTGCTCGAAAGCCCGATCCCATGCAGCTTTCCATCCAGACAACGCTTGAATACGCCGTGCCCGGCCCGGTCGACGTCCTGCTCCAGATCGAGGCCGCGATGATCCCGGAACAGCGCGTCCTGCACGCGCACATCGAACTGCCGCCGCTCGACCACTTCGCCCGCGTGCCCGCGCAAGCCTGCATCGGCGAACGCATCTGGCTGCGCACCGCCGCGCCGCTGACCGTGCGCTACGAGGCCACGGTGGAAGTCGACCGCTTCCTCGCGCCGGTGGACGTGCTTCCCGCCGTGCCGCCGCACCTGCTGCCGGGCGAGACGGTCGATTACCTCATGCCCTCACGCTACTGCACCTCGGACACGTTCCACGACTTCGTCGAAAGCGAGTTCGCCGGACTGCAGGGCGGCGCGCGGGTCGGCGCCATCCGCGACTGGATCGCGGGCACGCTGACGTACGAGCCCGGCTCCAGCGACGCTTTCACCACCGCCGCCGACACGTTCGAGAGCCGCAAGGGCGTCTGCCGCGACTTCGCGCACCTGATGATCGCACTGGTCCGCGCCAGCGCCATTCCGGCCCGCTTCGCCAGCGCCTACGGCATCGGCGTGGAGCCGCAGGACTTCCACGCCATCGCCGAAGTCTTCCTCGACGGCGCCTGGCACCTCGTCGATGCGACGGGGATGACCACGCCCGACCGCGTCGCCAAGATCGGCGTCGGGCGCGATGCCGCCGACGTCTCGTTCCTCTCCAGCTTCGGCGACGTGGAAATGCTCTCGCAGACCGTCGAGGTCAGCGCCGTAACCTAGACGTTCAGCGCGTTGATCGCGGCGTGGACGCGCGCCTCCACCTCCTCGCGCGGGAGGCCGGGGGCAATGCGTTCGCCGACGCGCAGGGTGATCGTGCCCGGCTTCTTCCAGCGGCGGTGATAGAGCCGCCCGCTGTTCACCGCCACCGGCACTACTGGCAGCGCCAGCAGCTTGTAGAGCCCCGCGAAACCGGACTGCAGCGGCGGCCGCTCTCCCGTCTTCACCCGCGTGCCTTCGGGGAAGATCGCCAGCGGACGCCCCTGTGCGGCGAGACCGCGCGCGCTCGACACCATGGTGCGCAGAGCCTTGGCGCCCTCGCCACGCTCCACCACGACCGCGCCATAGCGGCGCAAGGCCCATCCCCAGCCGGGGATTTCGGCCAGTTCCGCCTTGGGAAAGGGCGCCGGACGCTGCATCTGCGCGGGCAGGTCTATCGCCTCGTAGAAGCTCTCATGCTTGATCGCGACGAGGACGCCCTCGTTCGGCAGTTCCCCTTCGATGACAAGGCGGATGCCGAGCAGCCAGCGGGCGCACCAGCGGTGGAACAGGCCCCAGCCCCGCACGGCGCGGCGCAGCGGCTCCTCGCCGAACAGCGACCCCACGAAACAGGCGGTCACCATCACGATCGTGCCCGGATAGAACACGACATAGAACAACAGAGAACGTACAACGTCGAGCGGGTTCGCCCTTTCGGAATTCATCGCAGGGCTTCCCAGAGGTTGAGCGCGGCACGCGCCAGCAGCTTGTGATATTCGAGGAACAGCGTGCTCAGGCTCGGATGCGAGGGCACGCCGTCCAGTTCCAGCCGCACGTCGTCGGGAAATTCGCGCGCGATCTCCAGTGCGGCGCGGCGCATGTGCCAGTCGGCGGTCACCAGCCGCACCGACTTGGCGTTATGCTCGGTCACCCACTGCACCGCCTCCACGGCGTTGGAGCGGGTATCGTAGGCCCGGTAACCCAGCGTCACGCAGCAGCGCATCAGACGCGCGGGCACCCGGAACTGCACCGCGAATTCGCGCGGGCGCACTTCGCGGTCGACGCCGGAGACCAGCATGTCGGGCGCCTTGCCCGCCTCCAGCACCTTGACCGCATGTTCGATGCGCCCCTGGCTGCCGGTGAGGACGATGATCGCGTCGGTCTTCACGCTCGCAGGCAGAGGCCCGGGCAGCGAGACGGCAAACCACAGGAACCCGAAGGCCCAGAGCAGCACGACAGAGGCGGTGAAGCGGCGGAACATAGGTGAATAGCTATATAGGGGTTTGCGCCGGTTACAGCATCTTTCGCAGCGCGTGCAGCACGGTGAGCCGCGCCGTCAGCATGGCGAGCAGCGTCGCCAGCACCGGCACGACCGCAAGGATCAGCCAGTCGCTCCACACCAGCGCGCCGCTGTCGACCAGCCCCGCGCCCAGTCCCTCGAACCGCCGCCCCAGCGTCAGGATCACCACCAGCGCCAGCGCCAGCCCCACCGCGCCGCCGCCAGCTGCGTCATAGCCGATCGAGCGCTGGAACACCCGCGCCACTTGCGCGTCGGTGCCGCCGAGCAGATGGACGATCTCGATCGTGTCGCGGTTCGCCCCCAGCGCCGAGCGCGCCGCCAGCAGCACCGCCGCCGCCAGCGCGCCCGCCAGCAGCGCGACGATCACCATCGCCAAGACCTGCAGCGACACCATCGCGTCGAACACCGGCCGCAGCCAGTTCGACTGCGCATCGATCCGGGCGGACGGCGCCACCGGCGTCACCCGCTTGCCGATCGCCGCCAGTTGCGCCGCGCTCGCCGGGCCGTTCAGGCGCACGTCGATGAGCGCCGGAACGGGTATCGCCGAGCCGGTCGCCGCCGCGATGCCGGTGCCCAGCCAGGGTTCGATCAGCGCGTCCAATTCCGCCTGCGGAACCTGCCGCAGCCCCGCGACGCCGGGCATCGTCTTGATCGCCTCAACCGCGCGCGCGGCTTGCGCTTCACGCACGTCAGCCCGCGGCTCGATGATCTGGACGGTGACGCCGCCGTCGATCTCGGCCTTGGCCGCCGAAACCGCATTGCCCAGCGCCAGGCCCGCCGCGAGCGCGATCGCGGTCATCGCCACCATGATCGCGATGACCCAGGGCATCGGCCCGGACATGCGGCCCTGCGGGATCAGTTCGACCCGGCTTCCGGCGGTGAACCATCTACGCAAGCTCACGTCAGCTTCCTCGGCGGATAGCGCAGCGCGCCGGTCGGGTCCGAGAGGCGCCCTTTGTCAAGCCGCATGATCAGGCTGTCGGGCACCTTGCGTAGCAGGTCGAGATCGTGCGTCGCGACCACCACGGTCGTCCCCTGCCGGTTGAGCATCTCGAACAGACGGATCAGCTTGGCGGCCATGTCCGGGTCGACGTTGCCGGTCGGCTCGTCCGCCACCAGCATGGCGGGGCGGGCGATGACGGCGCGGGCGATGGCGACGCGCTGCTGCTCACCGCCCGAAAGCGTGGCGGGGCTGGCATCGATACGGTCGGTCAGGCCCACCCATTCGAGGATGTCGCGCACGGGCCCGGCGATGTCCTTTTCGGCATGGCCCGCCACGCGCAGCGGCAGCGCCACGTTGTCGAAGGCGGACAAGTGCTCGATCAGGCGGAAGTCCTGGAACACCACGCCGATCCGGCGGCGCATCACCGGCAGGCTTGCGCGCGGCAGCGTGATCGCGTCGGTCCCGAACATGCGGATCGCCCCGCGCGACGGCCGCTGCGCCAGATAGAGCAGCCGCAGCAGCGACGTCTTGCCCGCGCCGCTCGCCCCGGTGAGGAAATAGAACCGCCCGGCATAAAGCGTGAACGTCAGGTCGCTCAGCACCTCGCGATCGGTGCCGTAGCGCAGGCCGACATTGTCGAAGTGGATGATTTCCCCGTCGCTGGTCATGCTCGTCAAGGATCGTGTTGCAGAACTACTGTGTTCCAGTCGGGCCGAACGGGCGACTTCCATGCCTATAGCCATCCATGCATGTGGAAAAAAGAGCGTCATGGCGCGAACCCACAGGCGGGGTGCTTGTCGCGCGCGAGCAAGGCGTGCTTATGGATGCGATCATGATCATCGCCTGTCCTGCCTGTTCCACCCGCTACGCTGTTCCCGACAGCGCCATCGGCGTGGAAGGCCGGACTGTGCGCTGCGCCAAGTGCCGCCACAGCTGGTTCCAGGAAGGCCCGGAACTGGAGAGCGAAGGCGCCATGGTCGCTCCGGTCGAGGCAGAGGCCGGCGTCGCGCCGACTTCCCCGCCACCGCCTCCCTCACAACCGGTGTCGCAACCTGCGGCTCAGGCTGCCGTTCAACCCGTTTCCCCGGCCACCGTGCGACTAACGCCGCGCCCCGCCGTGGTGGTCCCGCGTGCACCCGAGCCGGCTGCCGAAGCTGGCCTTGCCGAGACCATGCCGCCACCGACACCTTCGCGGCGGCCAGGCCCAGTCTATTACGACGACACCTCCAGCAAGGCTTACGCGGACGAAGGCCGGTCAAGCTTCGACTTCTCGCCCCCGTTCCGTCCGCGCCGCAACTGGTCGCGTATCGGCACTTACGCCGCGATCGCCTTTGCCGTGGCGACGCTGGGCCTTGCCGTCGCCGTTGCGGTCGGCGGCCTGCCCGACTGGCTACCGATCCCGCGCGCAACCTTCAGTCAGGCCCAGCCCGACCTCAAGCTTGATTTCCCGCGCGGCCGCCAGGATCGCAAGCCGCTGCCCGATGGCACCGAGTTCTTCAGCGTCAGCGGCACGATCACCAACATAGGCTCCGAGACCCGCAAGGTTCCCTCGCTGCTGGTCGTCCTGCGAGACCGGCGCGAAACCATCGTCTATGCCAAGGAAGTGGTTCCCGCGAAGACCAGTCTCGCACCGGGCGAGACGATCACCGTCAACGAAGCGCTGACCGACATCCCCAAGTCCGCGTCCGCTGCCGAGATCGGCTGGAAGCCCGACTGACCTGAACGTCCTTCCTTCAGGAGGACGCGCTTGGCCCGTGACGAATGCATCAACCGTGACAAATGGTTCATTTGCCGCGCGCGCGCCATGCCCGCAAACACCGTCAAGAGGGCATTAACCCTCACGGGGGCACGAATCTTGAAGCGCGGGCGACCTTGAGACGAAGAGCGGAAAGCCGGCTGGGCCGAGCCGGAACGGGAGCGGCGCTGATGCCGTGCCTGCTGGGCCTGTTCGGCGCCTGTGCAGCACCGAACGCGCAGGCGCAGGACGCCACTGCGGACACTCTTTCCCCCGACACGGTGATCTCCGTCTAGAAGCGCGCCCGTCCCGAGTTCGATCCCGCACCCATCCGCTTCGGCGGCTTAGAAGGCCTGGCCTCTGCCGAAGCGCGTATCGCCTGGGACAATAACATCTACGCCACCCACGGCGACAAGGTGGACGATGCGCTATCGACAGTGTCAGGCAGCTTATCCGTGCGCTCCACCTGGAGCCGCCACGCCTTCTCGCTGGACGCCGATGCCGCGCTGGCTCGCGGATTGTCTCAAACCAACGAGGATACCGAAACCTACCGCACCCGGCTCGGCGGCCGCCTCGATCTGGGCACCCGGACCCGCGTCTCCGCCCGCGCGGGCTATTCGCGCGCCTACGAAGCGCGCGGCACGATCGGTGACACCACATTGCGCGGCCCGCGCATCGCGTACAACGCGCTGGAACTCGGCCTGGAGGCCGAGCACACCGCAGGACGCCTGCTCCTCGGAGCGCAGGCAGGGCTCGATTCCTACCGCTACGCGCCCTATCGCACCGACAGCGTACAAATCGGCCGCGGCGACCGCGACTACCGTACCTGGAACCTCGGTGCGAGTGCGGGCTATGCCGTGGCGCCCGGCATCGCGACATTCGTAGAGGGCAGCTACAATCAGGCGCACTATCCGGACGATACGAGCGCGTTCGACCGCAGCTCCGGAGGCTGGTCGCTTCGCGGCGGCCTCGCCTTCGGGGTCACGCGCCTGATCCGGGGCCGCGTCGCGATCGGCTATCAGGACCAGCGCTACGACGACCCGGCCTTCCCCCGTATCAAGGGGCTCGACTTCAACGCCGGTCTCGAATGGAGCCCGACCCGCCTGATGACCTGGACGATCGAGGCACGCCGGTCGATCCAGCGCTCCCCGATCATCGGCGTCGCCGGCATCCGGCGAAGCCGCTACGGCGCTCGCCTCGACTACGAAGCGCGGCGCAACCTGATCCTGTGGGGTCGCCTCGATCGTACCGCCAGCGAATATGCGGGGACCGAGCGCAGGCAGAACGATCTCTCCGGCTCCCTCGGCACGGACTGGCTCCTTGGCCGCAAGTTGCGGCTTGCAGCACAGGCGGGCCTGCAGCGCACCCGCAGCGACGGCGTCGGCGGACGGAAATTCGATCGCAGGCGCCTTTCGGTGTCGCTGAAGTACACGCTATGAATGCGCCGCGCTTTTCAAGCCCAGTGCCGACGATCGACCCGCGAGGCTTCGCAAAGACATGTCCCCGGATACTTGGCGGCCGCACGGTGCTGCTGATCACCCACCGCCCGGCAAGTCAGGCGTTGGACGACAGGCTGGTCCGCCTCTAAGGCGACCGTCGAAAGCGGTGCGAACCTGTCCATTGCGACCAAGCCCGTGCAATTCACGCAATTTTTTCTTGCTTACCCGAAGGACCCATTCACCGGGTCAGAAGTACCGCTCCAGAACACGTATTGTATCGCCCGGCATGATCACGACGACCTGCCGTGCGTTGAGTTCGACCGACTTTTCGGCCGGCTCAGGCGTGCGACGAAGGTTCACACGGCGCGCATTGGCGCGGTAGCTGAACCCACCCGCCGCCGCCACTGCCTGTTCGATCGACATGCCTGCGACATAAGGATATTGGCCGGGCCTCTGGACTTCACCCAGAATATAGTAGGGCCGGTAGTTGAGGACTTCGACGCTGACTTTGGGGTCGGTCATGTAGCCATCCGCGATCCGGTCCGTCAGAATGCGCGACAAGTCCTCGACCGTCCGTCCGTTGGCATCGACAGTCCCGACCAGCGGAAAGGCGATCCTGCCCGCGCTGGACAAAGCGTACTCACCGGAAAGGTTGGGCTCGTTGTAGACGGTGACGCGCACCTTGTCGCCCGCGCCAAGGCGGTACGCCTCCAGCCCCATGCGTGCTTCAGCCGCACTCAAGGGCACGGCGCCCGAGGTGGCGCATCCCTGTACGAGCACGGCCAACATGCTCGCCACGACGGCACCGATGATGCGCCGATGCGGATTGCAGACCTTCGTCACTTGCCCGAATCTCCATTTCGCCATGTCGTGTACCGAGTAAAGCGATGAGAACCGGATCGCAGAAAATACTCCAATTACAAAAATGAAATTCTCATAATAAAGAAATACTCACTCAAATAACTTTAACTAATTTCAAATTTGAAACCGTTACATTTTTGAAATCATGCAACTGATCCTTGCGCGCCCGACCTAAACCGGCCGAAATTGCACCCGATTCCAGCAGGCCATTGCAGCGCCGCCGGAAAACAGGGGTGGTATCAGCGTGAATCAACCTATCGTCCTTGCGCCGCCGCCCGGCGCCCTCGTTGCCGCGTCACGTCCAGCGACCGTCGCCGACTCGCCCGACCGGATCGACCCCGGCGCCTTGGCGGCCTTTCTGCGCCGCCGCTGGCCGATCTTGCTGGGAGCGCTCCTCACATCGCTCGCCGCCGGTTTTGCCGTAACCACGACCCAGACGCCCACCTACCTTTCGACCGCCGAGGTCACGCTCGACCCGAAAGTCGAACCGATCGCCCCCCTTACTGACGAAGACCGCCTCGCTGCCCAGGGCGGCATGGGGGAGACCTGGATCGACACGCAAGTGGAGGTGATCACATCCAGCGCCAACGTGGCGGCCGTGGTCGATCGCCTGGCTCTTGCCCGCCGCTTCGCCACCGACGGGCGCAGCGCCGCCGAAGCGCGGCAGGCCGCGATCGACTATGTCGCAGACGGCGTCTCCGCTTTCCGCTCCGGCGCGACCTACACGCTCTCGGTCAGCTTCGAGAGTGAGGATGCCCGGGAAGCCGCGCGCATCGCCAACGCCTTCGCTGCGCAGTACACGCAAGGCAGCGTCACCGAGAAGGATGCTGCCGACACTCGTGCCCTGCGCGAAATCGGCGCACGGATGGACAAGGCAAGCGCACAGGCCTCCGCCGACGCCGACGCGCTTTCCCGCTACCGCCTCGCGCACGACCTGCCGAGCAGCAGCGACCGCTCGCTCACCGAACAGGAAATCTCCGCCTACAACCAGGAAGTCACCTCAGCTCGCGCACAGGCGGCGGAAGATGCCGCCCGGCTGGCGACCGCGCGCCAGCAACTCGGTTCGGGATCGAGCGGCGAGGACGTGGGCGAATCGCTCGGCTCGCCGGTGATCGCGTCCTTGCGGCAGCAGCAGGCCGCCTATGCCGCCGAGATCGCAGCGCTTTCCGGAAAGTACGGCCCTCGCCACCCCGACCTCGCGCGCGCGCGCAATCAACTCGCATCGGTGGATGCCCGAATCGCCGAGGAGATTGGTCGCGTGGTGTCGAACCTCTCCGCCCGTGCGGCGGTTTCCGAGCGTCGCCTGGCCTCGCTCTCTGGTTCGCTGCACGCATCCGAAGGCGCCCTGCGGCGGGACAATGTGGCCATGGTCGGACTCCAGGACCTCGATCAACGGGCACAAGCCTCGCGCCAGCTCTACGAAAGCTACCTCGGCCGCTACAGGGAACTCGCCGCCCGCATCGGCATCCGTCAGCCCGAAGCCCGGGTGCTCCATCCGGCGCAGCCCAGCGGCAGGCCGGCCCGCCCCGACGTCCTGCTAAACATGGTGCTGGCCGGCGCGATCGGCCTCGGCCTCGGCCTTGCCTGCGCCATCGCGGCGGAACTGATGTTCAGCGGTTTTGCCACCGGCGAGGAGATCGAGGCACGCCTGGGACTGCGCTACTTGTGCTCGATCCCCGAACTCGCTTCGGTCACGGGTCGCAGGGCGCAGGCCGACCCTGTCGAGGCGGTCGTCGATCAGCCACGCTCGGCCTTCGCAGAGGCATTCCGAAACTTGCGTGCCTCGATCGCCTTCGCAGTCGAGAACCCACGGATCATCGCGGTGACTTCCGCCTTGCCCGCCGAGGGCAAGACGACCGTGGCCCTGTGCCTCGCCCGGTCGATGGCGGGCGACGGGTCCAAGGCCTCGGATGCGATCCTGCTCATCGACTGCGATGTCCGACGGCGCGGCGTCAGCCGGTGGGTCGGCGGCACGCGCGAAATCGGGTTGCTGGAAGTGCTGCGCGGCGATGCCCGGCTGGAAGACGCGATCGTCACCGACCCGCACACCGGGCTGTCCATCCTGCCGCTGAGCGCCGCACGCGAAGAAGACCACGCGCTGCTGACCGGTCCCGCGATGGACGCCCTGCTCGCCACGGCCGCACAGGGTTTCGATGCCGTCATCATGGACACCGCGCCGGTGCTGCCGATGGCCGATGCCCGGCTGCTGCTGGGGAAGGCCGACGCCGCCGTCATCGCGGCGCGCTGGCGCCGGACCCCGGAAGCCGCGCTCCGCTCGCTGCTCCGGCTGCTTCCGGAAGGCGCGGTCGGCCTTGCCGGGGTGATCCTCACCCGCGTCGACGTGCGCAAGCAGGCCGCCTTCGGCCTCGATGAGAACGCATTCTACAAGGCGTATAAGGACTACTATGCTTAACCTGCGCCCGGTTTCGGAGGACGGCGACGACAGCCTGCTCCACCATGTCCGCCAGCGCTTCCGCAAGGTGGCGATCGTGCACTACTGGCTGGTCACGATGCGCGGCGGGGAGCGGGTGATCGAACGGCTGCTGCGCCTTTTCCCCGAAGCCGACATCTTCACCCACGTCTACGATCCCGCGCGCGTCTCGCGCACGATCGCCGGACGCAAGGTGACCACCAGCTTCATCCAGAAGCTGCCCGGAGCGCGCAGGCACTACCAGAAGTATCTGCCACTCATGCCCATGGCGCTCGAGGAAATGGACCTGCGCGGATACGATCTGGTCATCAGCAGCGAGAGCGGACCGGCCAAGGGCGTCATAACCGATCCTGACGCCCTGCACTTGTGCTACGTTCATTCACCGATGCGATACTTGTGGGACCACTACCATCAGTATCGCGAGGGGACCGGACCGTTGAACCGGGCGGTGATGCCCTTCCTGTTCCATCGCCTGCGCACCTGGGACGTGGCGTCCGCGTCGCGCGTCGATCGCTACGTCGCCAACTCGCACTTCATCCAGCGCCGTATCGAACGCGCCTGGCGAATGCCCTCGACCGTGGTGCACCCTCCGGTCGACGTGGACCTGTTCGCCTCTTCCCGCGAAGTCGACGACACCTACCTGTGGGTGGGCCAACTGGTGCCCTACAAGCGCCCGGACCTTGCAGTCGAAGCCTTCAACCGCCTCGGCCTGCCACTGACCGTCGTGGGAGACGGACCCATGGCCACGAGCCTGCGCCGCATGGCAGGCCCCACGGTGACGATCATCCCGAGGCTCGATTTCGCGAACCTGCGCCGGCATTACGCGCGCTGTCGCGGATTCATCTTCACCGCCGAGGAGGATTTCGGGATCGTCCCGGTAGAGGTCATGGCGTCGGGACGGCCGGTGCTGGCCTTCGGGAAAGGCGGCGCTCTCGACACGGTCGTCGATCGCCAGACCGGGCTGTTCTTCAACGAGCAGACCGTCGAGGCACTGATCGAAGCGGTGTCAAGGTTCGAGGACTGGCTGCCTTCCTTCGAGCCCGAACTCGCCATGCTGCAGGCCCGTCGCTTTGCCCCCGCCGCCTTCGACGCCGGAATACTGCGATCGTTGATGTGACGGAAAGGCGGACATGGAACTGACAGTCATCGGGGCGATCGAACTGCTCATCGCGCTCGCCCTGTTCACCCTGGGATCGCTACGCGCGTTGTTCGTGCTGGTGATGGGCGCCACGCTGCTGGGCGGCTCGGCAGCGATCAACCTCACGGCGCTGGGAGGATCGTCGGTCTCGCCCGCACACTTCGCGCTGGGTTTCCTGCTGCTGCGCTGTCTGGCTCCGGGAGGGGTCGGTGCGGCCAGTCTCGGCTCGGCGCTGCGCGGCAATGTCTGGCTGATAGTCTTCGTTGCTTACGGCGTCCTTGCCGCGCTGCTGCTGCCGCATATCTTTGCCGGCGAGATCGACGTGACCCCGCTGCGCGGTCAGATCCGCGCCCGATACGGAACCCAGCTCGCCCGGATCCTCGCCGCCGAACCCTTGCGCTTCACGGCACAGAATCTGACGACCGCGGCATACATGGTCGGCACGATGACGATGGCCCTGGCGACCCACGCGGTGCTGCGTCACAGGCCGGATGGCGGGCGCATGCTGGCTCGCACCGGCGCCGTGATCGGCATCGTCCATGCGCTGTCCGGCTTTGCCGGTGTCGTCCTGCGCGGGACGCCTGCGGAAGCTGCTTTCCATTTCTTCCGCAACAACAATTACGCGCAGCTTGATCACGAATGGGGCGGTTTCGTGCGGATGAACGGCCTGTGGCCCGAAGCGTCCTCCTTTGCGAGCTTCGCGGTGGTCTGGTTCGTCTTCACCTTCGAGTGCTGGCTGCGCCGCGTCGAACCCCGATGGACCGGAGCGGCTGCGTTGCTTCTCGCCGCCGCCCTGATCATAAGCACTTCGTCCACGGCATACGTCGGGCTCGTGCTGTTCGGCGCGCTCATGGCGCTGCGCATCCTCACGACCCCGCGCGTGCTGCCTCTCGATCGGCTGGCGTGGCTCTCGCTCGCGGGCATCGGCGCCGTCATCGCCGCGAGCGCGCTGCTGCTGCTCGAACCTGCGCTTGCGGCAGCAATGCGCCGGCTGCTGGAGCACATGACGCTGGACAAGGCCGATTCCTTCTCCGGCAGGCAGCGGCTGTTCTGGGCGGGGCAAGGGATAACCGCGTTCGTCGCTTCGCATGGGCTGGGCATCGGCCCGGGCTCATTCCGCTCATCGAGCCTCGCCACGGCGATCCTGGGCTCGACCGGTATCGTCGGCTCCAGCGCGTTCGTACTCCACACAGTCCGGGCCGTCGCCCCGCTCGTTGCATCGACATGGAGCCGCAGCGGGGATCGCGATCGCGACGTCGCAGCCGCCGCGACATGGTCGGTCGTCGTGGGTATCGGCGTCGCTTCGGTGTCTTCGCCAAGCTGCGATCCCGGGCTCGCCTTTGCTGTTCTGTCCGGCAGTGCGATCGCGCTACGTGCAGGGGCCAGGCCCGGGGACCGGCATCATCCTGGACAAGATGCCATCCCCGGCCCATCGCCTTACCCGGCTGCTGCGGCCTGAAGCGTCAGGTCGGTTGCGGCTTCGGCCGCAGTCCCCGCAGGAAGGTTACGAGGTCCATGCGCCGCGAACGTCCCATGAGCGCCAGAACGACGGCCACGTAGACAAGCCCGCCCTGCGTCACCAGGAACGCGATGCGGGCAAATGCGCCCGGGCTCCGGGGGCCGCCCTGCACCGGCATCGTGTCGCCGGTCCCCCACACGACGATGCCCATGACCAGCGCGGCTCCCAGAGCAGGAGCGATCCCGCCCAGAACCTCTCGCGCAAGCACGCCGGTCGCGCGTTGCAGCAGCGCCAGTTGCAGCGCGAGCGTCACATAAGCCCGCACGACGTAGGCGACCGCGAACCAGACAAGCCCGTATGGCGCCGCGAAAAAGCAGAACAGCAGGGTCAGGGCGAGTTGGATGCCGGCCAGCCTGACCATGACCCCGGCCTTGCCGAGAACTGTCAGCGCCGGATCCGCGAAGAAATTCAATGCGAACGGCGGTGCCAGCAGGCACAGGACCCGCACCACCGGCACGCTTTCGTCCCACTGTGGGCCGAAAAGCAGGGGTATCAGCGCGTCGGCGAGGACGCCTATCCCGGCTATGGCGGGAAACGCGATCATCGCGCTGGCCGAAACCATCCGCACGTAGCCGCGCCGGAATGCCAGCATATCATGCCGCAGTTTGGCCAGCGTCGGCACTGCGACAGTGGCGAAAGGGTTGATCACACCCTGCGCGACGACTTCGATCGACTTCCAAGCCGTGCGATAGACGCCCACGCCTCCGGGTCCGATCACCCGCCCCAGGATCAGGTCCTGCGTGCGGTTGAGCGCCACGAGCAGCAATTGAGAGCCGGCAACGCCCGCCCCCAGCCGCCATTGTGACCGCAGCGTCGTCCACGATACGTCCAGCCCCGGCCGCCAGCGGAACGCATGCCAGGCGACGAGCGTGCCGATCACCTCGCTTGCGAAACGCTGCACTACCAGTGCCCAGACACCCCACCCCGCCTGCGCCGCCAGCAGCGCGAGCGCACCACCGATCACGCCCGCACCGAAGGAACGGATCGCCAGCGCACGATGGCCGAAGGCGCGCAATGTCCGGCTCATGTGCGAGGCGCCTGCCGCAGAAACCGGCACAACACAGCCAAGCGCCGCAATGACGGGCGCAGCCGCGGGGCTGCCCATGGCATCGGCAAGTGGATGGCGCAGCAGGAAACAGGCGATCGCGACCAGCACGCCCATGCCGAGGTTCCCCCAGAACACCGTGTCCGCAAGGCGCGGCGTGATCTCGGGCGCGCGGTAAAGGCTGCTCACCAATCCGCCCTGCGCGACTATCTTGCCCACTTCCGCCACGGCCAGGCCGACGATGAAGATACCAAAGGTCGCCGGATCCAGCCGATGCGCCAACGCGGCGAAGACCACGAAGCCGAACACCTGATCTCCGCCGAAACGGACGATGCTCCACCCCACGGCACCGGCGGCACGCCGGCTCAAACGGGTGCCGCCTGCAATTTCCGGATGCCTTGCCATACCGGACTTGAATAGAATTGCCGCAGATGAGATACAATACCGAGTTCATGTAATTGGGATTTGAATCGCGTGAATACTCGATTAAATTCTTTTAATCCGTCGATGGATCATCTCATAACGAGACTATCCTCGACGATCTCCCCTTACGTTTCTTCAAGATTTGCGCTCCTTGACTTCCCAAACCACGCCAATGTGGGAGATTCCGCCATCTGGCTGGGCGAAGTGCAACTGCTGAAAGCGCTCGGCGGGACAAGCCCCGGCTACGTCTGCGCCTTCCACAATTTCGACGAACAGGCCATGCGTGAAGCGGTGCCTGAGGGCACCGTATTCCTGCACGGCGGCGGCAACTTCGGCGACATCTGGAACCACCACCAGACGTTCCGCGAGGATGTGATCGCGCGGTTGCCGGATCGCCGGATCGTCCAGCTGCCGCAGTCGATCCATTATGGCGACCCGGCAAGGATAGACCGGACCGCCCGCATCATCGCCGCGCACCCCGACTTCACCCTGCTGGTGCGCGACGTTCCCTCCCTTGAACTGGCTCGCCGCCATTTCGACTGCACGGTGGAACTCTGCCCCGACAGCGCCTTCGCCATGGGCACGCGATCCGGCGCGGCTCCCTCCATCGACGTACTCGCCATGCTGCGCACCGACAAGGAACGCGCGCAAACCCACGGGCTTCCCGATCATGTTACGGTCGAAGACTGGCTGATCGACGATACCGCAGCCGTGCGCCGCGCCAAGGCGGGTGGCGTGATGCGCGCGTGGACCTCGCTTTCCCCCGCAAGCGCGCGTGCGTCCGCCTACGAGGCAGCGGCGCGCCACCGGGTCGAACGCGGATTTCGCCAACTGGCACGGGGACGCGCGATCTTCACCGACCGGCTCCATGTCCATATTCTTTCGTTGCTTCTCGGCCGCCCCCATGCCGTGCTGGACAACCGCTACGGAAAGATCGCCCGCTTCCTCGATGCGTTCACGCAAGAATCTTCGCTGGTGCACCGCGCGGAGGGCATAGACGAAGCAGTCGCCTGGGCACGCTCGGCAAGCGCCGGGCAGGTGGCGGCCTGATACTGGAACCCGATGCGCCTGGCTCATCGGGTTCCGCTCAAACCATACGAAATTTGAACATGATCACGATCCGAGCCGTCTGCCTCGCTGGATCGATATGACAGGACGCTACCCTGTCCGCCGATAGCGCGGTATTCGTTGCCCCAGTCGGCGCAGTGCCATATCGACTGCAGCGTGAAGCGGCGGCTCGAACCATCCGGCGATGGCGAGCGCAACCGCCACCGAACCTGCAGATGCGAGAATGAGTGCCGGAACGACGCCCAGTCGCGCCGTTGCCATCAGGATCGCACCGCCGACGTGGATATGCACGAGATAGAGCGGATAGGTCGCCAGCCCTGCAAGGCGCAATGCCTTGCCGAAGCGCCCTAGGATGGCCGCAACCTGCACCTGCCACCGGAACGCCGCCGCGATCGCAGCAGCTACGCAAAGCCAAAGCGCATAGGCCCAGAGCCAGTCGGCCGACAGATCGATGCGTGCGCCCATCTCCCATCGTGCCGCCGTCCGCACCTGCATCGCTGCGGCAATGACGCAGGCTATCGACAGGCCGAGGTCACGTAACCCGAGGCCGCTCCCGCCTAGCCGCGCGCAGAGCATTCCGAGGGTAAAGTATATGCCATGTTGCAGAAGCAGGAGCTCGCTGAGTCGCCCACCGGCGTCCATGACACCGGATGCCACGGCCGCCCAGTAACTTACGCTGACAACGCCCAGCAGCCAGCTCAACACGTCCATTGCGCGCGCGGGCGCTCCCGATGCGAGGATCGTCCAGACAAGGGCGTAAAAAGCCAGTTCTATCGGGATCGTCCAGAACTGGCCGATTATCCACGGCCCGAACGGTACGAAAACCATCGTCTTCAGCGTCAGCAAAATAGCCTGGGCCGGAGCAGTGCCGAACAGGAAAACCGCAATCGGCAGCGCGATGGCCACGGCGATGAGCACGGCAGGCAGCAACCGGGCTGCGCGGCGGCGCGCGAAGCCCCGTGCGCTGACCCCGCGTGTGGAATAGGCGATGACCGCCCCGGAAACGACGAAGAACACCTGCACACCGATCCAGCCGCACCAGTTCAACGCATAGCCTGCGGGAAATTCCTGTTGACGGCCAAGAACCGCATGCAGGCTGCTGCCTTCCAGCGCCCAGGCCTTGAAACCGAGGTGATAGAACACGACGAGGCTCGCCGCAGCAAAGCGCACGATGTCCAGTCCGTAGACGGGTTGTTTGCGGTTGGCATCGATAGCACGCGCTTCGCTCATGACGCACACATCGCCGGGCTCCCTTGCCGGGACAAATTAACTCCCGGTCATCGCTGCCAAGAGAGCATGAGCCTGATCGCGCCAGGAATAACGGGCAACGCGCTCGAAACCGGCCTGGCGCAAGGCGTCGGCTTGCCCGGAATTGTAAAGGACACGGCGCACCGCATCAACGATGTTCGCGCTGTCGAGCGGGTCGCAATAGAGCGCGGCGGGACCGCAGCGTTCCGTCATCGATGGGATCGCCGAGGCGATCACCGGGCAGCCATGGCTCATCGCTTCCAGCGGCGGCAGCGGCGATGCCTCGTAAAGCGACGGGAAAAGCAGGCAGGCGGCGCGGCGATAATAGCCCGCGAGGGTCTCCAGATCAGGGACCTGTCCGATGAAGTCGAGCATGTGCGCCACATCGGGAGCCACGCCGGCACGAATGGGCGCGAGGATGTCGTGGCTCGAACCCACCAGCACGGTCCGCACGCCGTCTTCCCGCGCGAGGTGCTGGGCGACCTCGATCACACGTTCCACGTTCTTCCTGCGTGACAGCGACCCGACATAAAGGACCATGCGCTCCCGCTCATGCCCTGCAGTCCGGTCAACCTTGTCGCGGGTCCAGGCGCCGTTCTGCAACGCGATGACGCGCGTGCGGCGATGCAGGCGACGCAGCCGTTCCGCCTCGGCATCGCAGACGGTGAAGAGGGGGGCGGAACGCCGCAGGAGTATCGGCAGGAGGGCGCGATGCGCTGCACGATAGCGCAGGGAATAAGCGCGCGGCAGGGACAGGTACGACACGTCGTGGATCATCACCGACAGGCGCTGGCCGCTCAGCGCAGACGCAAGCGGCGCGGTATTGCCCAGGCACAACAGGCGGCGACCGGCGACCATGCGCGGCAATACGAATTGCTCCCAGGCATGCCCGCTCACCCCGCCGCGTCGCTCCACCCGGATGTGGCGCAAGTCCAGGCTCGAGGTGTCCGCGTCCCGTTCGCAGGCAAGCGCCAAGCGCAGCGGCGTCTCCCCGGCCCCCACCAGCCGGTCCATCTCGGCCACGAGTGCGCGCGCAACCCGTTGCACGCCCGTCACCGGCTGCATGAGGAACCGCCCATTGATCAGTATCGCATCATCAGGCTGCGACATCGAAGCCCCCTTCGCTCCGCCGTGAATGGCCTGCCTCGCCGGTTCGGGGAAGATGGGCCGGCGCCGGGCGACCGTTAAAACTTGGCAAGGCCGAGGATCGGCCGTCGAGTTCGCTGCAACGCAATATTATGTTGCGGCTCGATTGGTCGGGAATTTCGATGCTGCCGGTATACATCAACGGGAAGTTCTACGCAGGCGGTCTCAATGGCGTTCACCGCGTCGCCGACAGGCTCGTCCGGGAGATCGATGCACGTCTGGGCGTTCCCGGCGCCCCCCGGGTGACCCTGCTGCTGCCAACGCGCCACAGTGGCGACTGGAAGCCATTGCTGCGCAACATCACGGTGCGCGAACTGGATGAAAGACCTTCGCAAGTCTGGGAACAGACAAGGCTGCCCACGCTTGCCGCCGACGGAGTTCTGGTGAACCTCGCCAACCTCGCGCCGCTGCGCCATCGCCGCAAGGTGACGCTGATCCACGATGCGCAGTTCCTGTTCCCCGACAGTTCCTATCCGTTGCGCCAGCGCCTTGGCTACCGGTTGCTGGCCCCGCGCATGGCCCGTTCGAGCAGCGCCGTGCTGACCGTCAGCGATTACTCGCGGCGCATGCTTGGCGTCATGGGCGTCTCCCCGGCCAGCCGCACGCAAGTGCTCTACAACGGCGTGGACCACATCCTGCAGAACGCGGCAGACGACGCGGTGCTTGCCATGCATGGCAAGAACGCGGCAGACGACGCGGTGCTTGCCATGCATGGCCTCGCCGCGCGCGGCTATGCGCTGATGTTCGGGAGCCCCAAGGCCTACAAGAACAATGCGGTGGTCCTTGCTGCCTATGCGCAGAGGGCACCGGCGGGCGTGCCGCTGGTCGTCGTGGGTGCGTCGCGCAATGCGTTGCTCGCTGCGGGGCTGACGGTGCCTGACGATGTCGTGTTCGTCGGCCCGTGCGACGATCGGGCCCTGCGCGCACTCTATGCCGGTGCACGGTGCGTGCTGTGCCCCTCGCGCACGGAAGGCTTCGGCCTGCCGCCGCTGGAGGCGATGCTCTGCGGCACGCCTGCCGTGGTGGCGCCTGCAGGCGCGCTCCCCGAAGTATGCCGCGACGCCGCGCTCTATGCCGACGTCGACGATCCGGCATCGTGGGCACAGGCAATCGCCGCGCTTGATCCGACCGGCCCTCTGTTCACGAGCAAGGTCGAGGCGGGGTATATCCGGGCGCGCCAGTTCACCTGGGCCCGCGCCGGGGCCGAACTGCTCGACATCATCCTCGCTCTCAGCGACCGGTCATCGCGGGAAGCGGCATGAGGTTGCTGCCCCCCCGCGTCTCCGTGATCCTGCCGTGCTACAATGGCGAGGCGTTCCTGCGCGAAGCCGTGCAATCAATCCTCGACCAGACGTTCACCGATTTCGAACTCGTCATCGTCGATGACGGCAGCACTGACGCTTCGCCGGTCCTGCTAGCCCGCATGGCGCAGGGCGACGAGCGTATCCGGGTGGTGCGTCAACCCAATGGCGGTATCGTGGCGGCACTCAACACCGCGATCGACCATTCGCGCGGAGAATACATCGCGCGCATGGACGCGGACGACATATCCTTTCCAAAGCGTCTCGCATTCCAGGTCGCCTGGCTGGACGACAACCCGCAGACCGTCATCGTCGGCGGCCAGGCCGTCGCGGACCGCTACCCCACTTCGTCCAGCACGCGCACCAGCGGCGGACGCCACGGTATAACCGACCTGTCCGTCTTTCCTCCGCGCGTCGCGGTGTCCATGCATCCGCTCATTATGATCCGGGCCGCAGCGCTCAAGGCCATGGGCGGATACCGCAACGGCTACCGCCATGCCGAGGACTATGACCTGTTCATTCGCGCCGGAGCCTTCGGCCGTATCGACAATCCGCCGGTGGACGTTCTGTTCTATCGTCGCCACCAGGGCGCGATCTCGCTGGGAAATGTCGAGGAACAGGAACGCTCCGCCGTCCGTGCGGAACTTGACGCGATCACGCGGACCGGCGGTGTCCGCCCCCCTCGCCTGGTGGTGGATGCCTATACACGGTTGCGGATATTCCGGCGCTACCGTGCGATCTCGCGGGAGAGGACGCGGGCAATGCGGCCGGCCATGCTGGTGAGCCTATGCGGCGTGTTGCCCGCTGCGCTCGCTTCCGCCCGCTTCCGCCGCCTGCCGCTGTTGATCGGGGCCGCCCTGTTGCGGTCGCTGCACACCGCCTGAGGACAGCCCCGCCCCATCCGTTCGTCAGCCGGCCTGCAACGCCAGCGTCGCCGCGACCCAGTTCGAAGTCGCCGAGATCGTGTATGCGGCGGGATCCTCCGTCCCCGACGCCAGCTTCCAGGCGGTCGCATTCGTCGATTGGCCGCTCGCGCTCGATACGCGCGACGCGAAGCCGGAATAGCCGGCCGGCCCCGACGCAATGGTCGCCGTCCCGTCCAGCGCGAGCGCCGCGATGTACAGGCTCGCACCGCTCCAGTTCGGTGTCAGCGCGGGCGGGTCGGCGGCGACGGCATTGCCGCGCGCATACGTCGAGATTTCGACCGCACCGTTCGCACCCGTCACCCGCATCACCCGCGTCACCGCCTGCTGCGAGCCTGACAGCCCGACGTTGAGCACCCTGCCCCCCTCGGTCCCGTCCGCCGTCCTGGTGAAGATCGCCAGGAGGTGCTGGTTGGAATTGGCCGCATAAGCGGCGCGCTGGGTCCATGCGCCTGCCGTCGTGTTGTCCCATGCGACGGTGACGGTGCCGTCCACGCTCATCACCGCGACCAATACGTCCCCCGCATTGACGGTCGCGGGCATCGCGACGGTCACGGCGGTGGCATCGGCCGCGTTCCAGCTCTCGGTCTGATCAACCACCTCGATCGTCGCCGACGCCGCGACGGTCAGGTCGAAGCTCGCCTGCGCCGCCGCGCCGAGGCTGTCGATCACGTGCAGGATCACGCCGGGCGTCGTGCCCGATACTGTCGGCGTGCCCGAAATCACGCCTGTTCCACTATCAAGCGACAGCCCCGCCGGCAGCGGCGCGGAGGCCGATCCCAGCGAAAACGTGAAAGGTCCTGTCCCCTTCACCAGCCGAGGAACGTAACCCGCGTAGACGAGCCCCTGCTGCGCCGGCCGGGCGACATATTTCAGCGTGAACGGGATCGCCTCGTAAGCCGCCAGCAAATGCGCGGCGCGGGCACCGGCATGGACCTCGTTCGGATGGACCCCGTCCGAGGAATTCGCAGTCATCGCCATGCCGCGCCCTGCGTCGGTCTCCGCATCGGACAGCACGAAGCCCGCATCGCTCGCCACGAGGTCGACCGCATCGAAGCAGGGCAGGCCGTCGTCGGCCACCGGGTTCGAGCGCAGCCAGGCATTCCACGCAGCGCGCGCGCTTTCCTGCGCTGCGGTGAAACTGGTGTCCGCATAGGCTTCCTGCCATACCACCATCGAGAAGCCATAAGTCCGCAGCCGCGCGGCCATGCTTCGCGCCTGGACCTTCATCGCCTCCACCGCCGAGATCGCGGTCGCGGCGTCGGTCACGTATGTCTTGATGTCGTTGTGGCCGTAATCCGCAAAGTAGACGTTCGACACGCCCGGCGTGACGAAAGCCGCCGAGACGGTGTCGAAATCGTTGTAATGCTGGTCGAGCCGGTGCCCGGCGATGCCGATATTGCGCAACAGCACCGAGGCCGCCGAGCGATGATGCATGGCCGCCGTGATCGTGCGGTTGTTCGCGCCCCCGGTGCCGAACACGATGCTGTCACCGCCGCCGAGGAAGGATAGCGTCGCAGGCTCGCAAGTGCCGAACACCGCCTTGAGCACGGCCTTGATGCCCGTGACTTCGGCTTCGGACGGAGCCGCGCCGTAGACCACGAAACCGCGCCAGTCGGTGCGCCCGCCATATTCGATAGCCTCGCCCACTTCACCCCCGGCGTTCAGCGTCGCAGCGGCGGCGGGGGGATATGTAGCGGTCTGCTCATCCCGATGGACGACCTGTCCGGAAGCGCTCGACACGAGACCGAGCACCGCCATGTTGTTTACGCCCAAAGCCTGCGCATTAGTGGCCGTGGCCGGGATCGAAGCGCTGGCGACCATCGGCTGCATCGCGAGATTCCCGGCAGTGCGCGGACTGGTGAGGCCATAGTCGGTAGTCGTCGAACCGAACGCCCAGTAACCGCAGGTCGCGGCCTGCCCCGGCGTGCGCGCAGCCATGAACACCGCACAGTCCGCTCGGGGTATGGCCAAAGTCGCAGGGATCAACATCGGACAGTCGGTATCGTAGTTGGTGACGGTCGGACCGCCCTCGCCCAACCACAGGGAGGGTTGCGCGGACGTGCTTGGCTGCGTGAGGTGACGGCCCCGCCCGGTCTGGTCATAGACGATCGCGACGCCCAGCGTGGACGTACCCTTGAAAGCGGCCGCAGCCTCGGCATCGAGCGCCTGGCCAACGAAGCCGATGTCCAATTCAGCGCCATCCGAAGCGCGGCGTACCCGCAGGGCCGGGCCGTCGTACCCGGCGATGAGCTTGCCAAGGCCGTAAGCTCCAGCAAGCGCGGCATGGGCCGGAAGCCAGGCACCCTCCACAGGATCGGACACCGCGCCGGTAAGCGTGACGGCGTACTCCACCGCTCGCGCCGACTGGCCCAGTCCGGCACTCTCCCGGATCAACGCGACCTGGCTCGTTCCCGCCGACAGGGCGACAGCGGCGGTCAGGCTGTTCCCGGAAAGCGAAAGGTTGGCATCACTGCCCGAACGCAAGGCGAAGGTCGAATCGACACCAAGCGGAGCGCCCGAGCGTCAGCAGCGCACCGCTGCCGGAAACGGTCCGCGCGCGGTTGACGACGCCGCCGGAGCGACCGCCGGAAACGAGACGAACCATGCTCATGCCTCCCCGACGAGGTCGGCGGCGGTGGTGCCCGTCGCCCGCACGTAAAGGGCGCGCACGGCAACGAAGCTGGCATCGGGAAGGTTGCGATAAGTCACGTCGCTCGTGCCGTCGATGCCGCGCAGAACGATGTCGCCGCCGGTGCCGACGTAGATGCCCTTGGGCACCAGCGCCAGTTGCTCGGTATCGCTCGGCACGATGGCGTAAGGCGCGCGCGAAGGGGCGAAAGCGGCGTCGGATTGGGTCTCGAAAGGATCGGACATGGCATGCTCCGGCTGGATGTCGACAGAAACCGGCACGACTCGTCACGCACCGATGTTCGACTTATGTTCCATCCGATTCGCTGTAGGAAAGCGGTTTGTAACCACCGCCGTCACAAGTTGCGGGCGGCTTTCAACGCAAGCTCCTGCCGGGTTCGGGCGCGCAGAATGGGATCGAACGCCAGCGCCGCCTCGACACATGCGGGCACCCCCGTTCGATCCTCTCTGGGCACTATGGGTACGGCAAAATGGTCGGCCACCACCCGCACCTTGGCAGTCCCGTCCTCCACCGCGAGCGCGGCAGCATCCGCCAGCATCGCGAAGATCAGCGCATGGAGGCGATTGGTGACCACCAGTGCCGCCTCCCGGTACAACTCAACCAGCTTGGCGAGGTCGTAACCGTCGAGCACGACGATTTCCCGATCCGGCCAACGCGCGACCAGACGGGCAGCCGCGGCTTTGTCCATGCTTGGGCGCGGATCGTGACAGGCGATGACCAGTCCTGCGTGCGGCAGGCGATGGAAAGCCTCGGCTACCACGGCGTCGAGGGCCGCGCCCTCGATCGACCGCTCCTCGCTGCTATCGGCGCAAGGTGCCACGACGATCCATCGTCGTTCCCCCTGTCCCGGCGTGATCGCATGCGCGCCGACCGTAGGCAGGAATACCATGTCGGCGTGCACCGCCTGCGCCTTGCCCGGAAGCAACCGTGCCAGATTGCCGCCGGAGCCCTCGTCCCGCAGGTTCACCAGAGGACACTGCGCCAGAATCGCGCGCCACAGGATCCGTCTCAACGGCGAGCGGATGGTGCTCACGCCAAGCCCGCGGGTGACGAGCCCGCCCCCGCCCAGCCGCGCGCTGACGACCGCAAGCAGCAGGCCGACCAATCCCGCGATCGAGACATTGTCCCGCACCAGTTGTCCGCCGCCGAGCACAACCTGGCATCCGAAAGCCCTGCCCGCGAAGCCCATCAGCGTGCGCCCGGAAACCAGTTCACCGCCGGCCTCAGCCACCTGCCGCTCCACTTGCGCCGGAAGCGGCGCCCAGCGGCGCACGATCCCGCCGCGCCCACCGGTCAGGGCGAGGTTCTGCAGCAGCAATTTCAGATCGCCCAGGTTATGCAGGTCGCCGCAGACGAACACCTGCCGCCGCGCGCGATCGCGGGACCGCTTGCCTGTCGTATCCAGTCCCGCCGTATCGGAGGATGAAGCCAGCGCGCTCACATTTCGAGAATCCGGCGAGGATCGACCCGTCCACGCAGACAGTCGAGGATCGCGATCATGTTACCCAGCAGGCGGCCACGCCGATCGATCGACGGCTCCGGCCACAGACTGCGCCATGCATTAGATACGAGGTTCTGGACCATCAGGCGATTGCCGAAGGCGCGTCGCATCGTTCCCTTGCGCTGGAGGTAGACCACGTTTGCGACCTGCGAATAGCCGAGCCGCTTGCCGGACGTGCGCCCCCCGCTGACGCCGAGGTGCACGCCGGTCACCTCGCCGGTCGAGACCTGCCGTCCCTTGCGCCCGAGCCGGTTGGTAAAGTCGATATCTTCCTGCCAGCCATAGAGAGGCAGGTTTTCGTCGAAGCGCATGCCCCGCGCCGCGCTCATTCGGATGGCCATGTTGCAACCATAGAGTTCATGCCGGTGCCGCATCGGGGCGCACACCTCCGCGCGGTTCGCCAGGATCGCCCTCGCCTCCTCGACCGTGAAACCGCCATGCCGCACGCCATCCGCGCACAGTTCGCCGGTTATGCCAACCATGTCCGGATGCGCGCCGAACAGCGCCTCGACATGCGCGATGTAATCGGCGGCAGGCACGAAATCGTCGTCGAAGAACACGACGATGTCGGCGGCGTCCTCCAATGCCTCCAGCGCACGGTTGCGCTGGCGACAGAGCCCCTTTTCCGAGAACAGCACACGGGCCTCACCCCGCGCCTTGTCGAGCCCGGCGACGTCATCCGGTCCGACGGTAACGACAAGAACACCATCGGCGCGGCGCGTCTGTTCCGCCAGAAGATCGACTGTCTGTCGTACCACGTGCGCGCGGCCTATGGTTGCGATCACGACATGGATGCTGGGCAACCGACTATCCCTCGCATTTCATTTCGACAAGCGCCGAAGTCGCACAGAAAAATGACCCCGGACTCCATTCGATGCCCGATCCAATACTTTACCTTGCCTCGACGATAGGACGGGTCTCATCGACATCATCGTTAAAATGCATTCACCATCTGCGCAGTGCAGATGCGTTCTGTTAGGCCGCGCTCCAAGGTTGAATTTTGTTAGTCCCGGCGATGGAGCCCCTGACGCATGTACGCCTCGCCCACCGCCATCCGCCCGGCCTCGTCGCCGGACGACCGTGTGCAAGGGCAAGCCTGCGCGCTTTCGCGAGTCGTCCTGCTGAACGTGAAGTACAGTCCCAATCTCGGCGACGGGCTCTTGAGCGAATGCCTGGAACGGGAACTCGAGCGGGCACTGCCGGGCTCCAAAGTCGTCTCCGTGGATCTCGCGGGACGCACCGCTTATCCATCCGGACATGGCCGGATGCGCGGGATCGCGCTTGCCTTCCTCGAACGAATGCCGGCCAGCTTGCGCCGCTTCACGGCCTGGATCATGCTTCGCCTCGTAATCGCACTGCGACTGCAGCGGCACTACAGGGCTGGTCTCAAAGGCGCCGAAGCGGTCGTCGTGGGCGGAGGCAACCTCCTGACCGACGCCGATCTCAACTTCCCGATGAAGATTGCCCGAGCACTGGCGCAGGCCAACGGTCTTGGATTGCCCGTGGCGATCTATGCCGTCGGCGTATCCTCGAAATGGTCGCGCCGGGGTTTGCGTGTCTTCACGCAGGCGCTGGAACGGGCTGGGCCGATCTGGACCTCGGTACGCGATGCGGCATCGCAGCGCGCCTGGCAAAGGCACTTCGCCGGTCGGGCAGTCCTCCTCCCGCTGCTTGCGGTCGATCCCGGAGTGCTCGCCAGTTGCCACTACCCGCAAAGCCTGCGCCGGCCCGGTGCCCGCAAGGTCGGCGTGTGCATCACCGATCCGCTGGCCGTGCGCTATCACAGCGACCCGGCCTGCAGCGCCAATCTGGAACAGTGGTATCCGGCAGCCCTCCGGTCACTGGTGGAGCACGGCTTCGAGGTCGTCCTGTTCACCAACGGCAGCCCGGAAGACCGTGAGTACCTGCACCGCCGACTTCATGACTGGGTCCGCCACGCCAGGGGACCGGTCGTGTTCGGTCGATCCTTCGAAAGCCCCGCCGATCTCGCCGCGCTGGTGTCGGGTTGCAACGCGATCGTCGGTCACCGGATGCATGCATGCATCGCGGCCTATTCCTTCGGCGTCCCCGCGATCGGGCTGCGCTGGGACGAAAAGCTGGACAGCTTCTTCCAACTGGCCGGCCGCGACGAGCATATGCTGGATCCAGCCAAAGTCGCTGCCGGGGAACTGGGTGCCCGCACCGCCGCCGCGATCGCCGACCGGTTCGATCCCTCCCCCCTCATCGCCCGTGCACGCGCGGACGTCGACGCCTTCGCGGCCTGCCTGCAAGCCAGCGCGGGCCGTGGATCGGGAGCCAGGCCATGATCGATCGCATCGTCCAGATCAACGATCTCAGCGATCCGAAAGGGGGGGCCAGCAAACTCGCGGTCGAGGCCGCCGCCGGGCTCGCGGCACGTGGCCATCGCGTCACCTTCATGACCGGCGACGACGGGACAAGCCCCGCATTGGCCAGCGCGGGAGTGGATGTCGTGGCCCTGGGCCAGAAGCGGCTCAAAGCCGGCGGGCGTCTGCGCGCAATGGCGAGCGGCCTGTGGAACCGGGCCGCTCATGCCATGGTCAGGAGCTGGATCACCGCCAACGACACCCCGCGAACCGTGTACCATCTCCATGGCTGGGCGCAGATCCTGTCTCCGTCTGTGTTCGCGGCTCTCGATCCAGTGCGGGATCGGCTGGTCATTTCGGCGCACGACTTCTTCCTCGCCTGCCCCAACGGTGCTTTCGCCTGGCTCAAGTCCGGAGAAATATGCCCGCACACGCCACTGTCCCGCTCCTGCCTCGCGACGCCGTGCGACCGCGACGGCGCGCTGCACAAGGCATGGCGCAGCGCCCGCCAGGCCATTCACAAGCAGGCATTTCGACCAAAATCCTCACCGCCGATACTCGCAATTCATGCGGATATGAGCGATTTTCTCACCCGAGGCGGTATTCCGGACGATGCGATCGTCCCTCTCCCCAATCCCGTCGTACCGTTTTCCCGCGAACGGATCTCGGCAGAACACAACCGCGAAGTCCTGTTCGTCGGGCGCCTGGAAGACACCAAGGGCGTCGATCTTGCCGCGAGGGCGGCCGCGAGGGCCGGTGCGCCGCTGACAGTGGTGGGTGAAGGCCCGCTTGCCGATCGTGTCGCCGCGCTGCACCCGCGCGCACGTCTGTTGGGGCGCCGTTCTCCCGCGGAAATCAGCACTATCGCGGCACGGGCGAGGATGCTGGTGATGCCGAGCCGTTATCCGGAACCGTTTGGACTCGTCGCGATCGAGGCCGCCTGGAGCGGGCTGCCGGTCATTCTGGCCGAAACCGCGCTGCTCGCTGCGGACATCGTCGATTGCGGAGCCGGAATCTCCGCCGATCCGCGAGACACGCCGCACTTTGCCGCCGCGATCCGCCGCCTGATGGACGATGACACCGGTACACGGGTGATGAGCGAGGCGGCCTACACCTCGACGCGCGCGCTCGCCTTGACGCCGCAGGTTTGGGTCGATCGGCTGGAGGCCATCCTGCATGAACGGATCGAACAGTCCGCCACCTTTGCTCAGTTGGCGAGCGCGACAATCCCCGCCCAGACCGCAAGACTGAACAAACCGGCCAGCAACCACCACTTCCAGACGATCGGCGTCGCACCGACGGGTGCGACCCTCGGCCGGACATGTGATGAGGCAGACGACTGTTCTGCGACGCCGCGTTCGTCCTTCGGGTCATCCCCCGTCATGATCAGCAATTCTCGCCATGCAACGTCGTAATACCAGTCCGATAGCCACGAATTCGGCTGCGTTTCTAGCATGGCCCCGCCGTGCGGTCGAGCCACGCAGAGCCTGCAACGCTGCAATCCATCGATCAGGACCGCAGTGTTCGGCAGATCGGACAGCGAATGCTCAACATCGTGCGACTGCCCGCCTCGACCGGCTCCTCGATGCCGGCTCCTCGCGGCGCTAAACCCGATCTTCAGGATTTGCCGCTAGGGGAAAGCCATGAGCTTTCTCGCAGTGACACCCCGGCATCTGGTAATCGCGGCAAGAGCGGCAACGCCCCTTTGCCTTGGCAGCCTTGCCTGGGCGGCGCTCCGGATGGACTGCTCACCTTTCGGCGCCGCCACCGGGTTCGTCGTGAGCGCATGCGTCCTGCTGACGGGCGCGCCGAGGACGCGGGCCGGCGACCTCGTCGGTGCACTGCTGGTGTTCGTCACCTTGCTGGAATGCATGCACGCAACGCAAACCGGCAGCCTCGACGACGCACGCTGGCGGGCTTGCGTGGCGGCAGCTGGCGCCATGGTGCTGCTGCTGAAGGTCCAGCACTGGCGCGCTCTTGCCCGGCAGGATGCGTATGTTCCGCTGCGCCATCTCGAACGCCGCAAGGCGCTCCTCGGGCGAACGAAGTCCTTCTCCGGCCCCATCCGCCGACAAACCTGATCCCCGGTCTGCGTCTTCCGGCATCGGGCCGAAAAACGGCAAAAGAGCGTCGAAATCGCTTGCAGTTGCGACTAGGTCGCATTAGCGAACTCGCCCGAGAGGGAAGCGAAAGCCCGCAATGCCAACCGGCACGTGCTTTCTCCAAGGGGAGCGCCGGTCCGCGTGCCCCGCATAGGGGGCATGGCCGAAGTGACGCGCAGAATTCTGTTCCAGATTCATTGGTTGCTGGGCATCACCGCAGGCTTCGTACTGGCCGCAATGGGCCTTACCGGAGCCACCCTCAGCTTCGAGAACGAGATCATGCGCGTGCTCAGCCCGGGCATTGTAACTCTCGAAGCGGGCCGTAATCCTGCACTTTCGCCCGACCAAGTGATAGGCCGCGCCTCCACCTTTCGTCAGGGACTGAAAGTGGAGCGGCTCACCATAGAAGCCGACCCGACACGCGCCTGGCAGGTGCAGTTCGCAGCCGAACCCGGCAAGCGGCGCGGCGAACGCAGCTACGTTGATCCGCGTAACGGCCGTCTGCTCGGCCAGCCGGTCGGCGCCGGGTTCTTCCGCACCGTAGAGGACATCCACCGCTGGCTCGCCCTGCCCGGCGGATCGAAGGGCTGGGGCCGCCAGATCACCGGATTCTCGACGATCGCGCTGATTTTCTTCGCCCTTTCCGGGCTCTATCTGCGCTGGCCCCGGCGCGCGCTGGACTGGCGCGCCTGGCTGGTGCTCGACTGGCGCAAGAGCGGGCGCAATCTCTATCGCGAACTGCACGTGATCATCGGCAGCTGGGTGGTGATCGCCTACCTGCTCAGTGCGCTCACCGGGCTATGGTGGTCCTACGAGTGGTATCGCGAAGGCGCACAGATCGTGCTCACCGGTTCGGCGGAGCGCGAGCGTGAAGGCGGTGCGGACAAGGAGGAAGCGGCTCCGCAACCTGCCCTGCTGCTCGGCAAAGCGTGGCAGACGGTGGAGCGCGAGACCGGCGGACGCTTTGATTCGGTTTCCGTAAACCTGCCCGAAAGCGGCAGAAAAGCGACGTTCCGCGTGCTTCTGGCCGGTGCGCGGCATGACCGCATGACCGACAATCTCAGCATCGACCTCGCCGATGGACGCCTGCTCAAGGCCGACCGCTATGCCGACCGCGCACTCGGCAAAGTCGTCGCGACGAGCATGTTCGAGGTCCATCGCGGCGCCATTTTCGGCCTCCCCGGTCGCATCGTCATCTTCATGACCAGCCTTGCCATGCCGCTGTTCACCGTCACCGGGCTGCTGCTCTACATCGCCCGGCGGCGGCGCAAGCGCGCACTGGCGCAAGTCGAGGGGCTGGTCGCCTACGAGGCCGCGAATGCCGCCAATTCCGGCGACATGCTGGTCGCCTACGCCAGCCAGACCGGCGGCGCAGAGCGGCTGGCGCGGCAGACGGCGGCGGTTCTGGGCGGCGCAAAAGTGCTGCCGCTGTCCTCGGTCGATGGCGCGGTGCTGGCGGAAACCCGCCGCGCGCTCTTCGTCGTCAGCACTTATGGCGAGGGCGAGCCGCCCGATCGCGCCCGCCGTTTCGCGCGGGAAACCATGGCCTCGCCGCCCGTCACGCAGGACCTCGACTATGCCGTCCTCGCGCTCGGGGACCGCGAATATCCGCAGTTCTGCGCCTTCGGGCACGAAGTCGATCGCTGGCTTCACGCGGGCGGCGGACGACGCCTGTTCGATACCATCGAAGTCGATGGCGAGGACGTCGATGCCGAGCGCCAGTGGCAGCAGCAGCTGACCGCGCTGGGCGCCGATCCAATGGCTGCGGACTTCGCTCCGGCAAGCTACGGGCGTTGGCGTCTGGCCGGGCGGGAACTGCTCAATCCGGGCAGTCAGGGCGGTCCGGCGTTCCTGATCGCGCTCGAGCCGCTCGATGGGGAGACGCTGGACTGGCAGGCCGGAGACATCGCGGAAATCCGCCCTTCAAACGATCCCGCGGCGGTTTCGGCGTTGCTGCACACAGCGGCACTCAACGGCACTCAAGAGGTACACAACCGCACCCTGGCCGCGCACATCGGCGAATCCGTACTGCCTGAAACACTCTCAGGCACGCCCGAGGAGATCGTCGCCGCACTACGCCCACTGCCGCACCGCGAATACTCGATCGCCTCGATCCCAAGCGACAGGCGCATCGAACTCATCGTCCGGCAGGTCCGGCGCGAGGACGGCAGCCTCGGCCTCGGTTCGGGCTGGTTGACCGCGCATGCCCCGCTGGGGACCGAGATCGCGCTGCGGCTTCACGCCAACCCCGGCTTCCGCACCTCGGACGCGCACCGGCAGCTGATCCTGATCGGCAACGGCACCGGCCTTGCGGGTTTGCGCGGGCATCTGTGGCAGGCGGCGGCTGCCGGAAGCGCCGGCCACTGGCTGCTGCTGGGCGAGCGTTCGCGGGAGCACGATGCCTTCCTCGACGCCGAGCTGCAAGGCTGGCTGGCCGACGGCACGCTGGCGCGACTGGAGCGCACCTGGTCGCGCGATGCCGATTGCGGCCGCTATGTGCAGGAGGTGATCCCGCAAGTCGCCGATGGCTTGCGCGAGGCGGTCGAGGGTGGGGCCACGGTGCTCGTCTGCGGCAGCCTGCTGGGCATGGCGCCCGCCGTCGATGCGGCGCTGCGGGCGGTGCTCGGCGATGCGCTGCTGGAGGAAATGGCCGAGGGCGGCCGCTATCTGCGGGACATCTACTGAGCGTCAGTGGAAGTCGCGGGAGCGCGGCAGGATGCGCACGTTGCGCGGGTGGCCGCGTGTCGCGTGCCCCGAAGTCGGGCGGTTGGGATCGTAGACCGGGTGGCGCACCGCGTCGCCCGGCATCGGTTCGGGCTTCAGCGCAGGCGGGGCGGAAAGCCGCGACAGCGCCTCGCTGGCGTCGGTCACGCGCTCGACCATCAGGTGCACCACGCCCTCCTTGCTGTGCTGCACTTCGCCATCGATCACCATCAGCCGCGCGGCCATCACCGCGCGGCGCTGTTTCTCGAACTCGCGCGCCCACAGCAGCGCGTTGACCACGCCGGTCTCGTCCTCGATGGTGATGAAGATCGCATTGCCCTTGCCCGGCCGCTGGCGGATCAGCACCACCCCGGCGACGCGCACCTTGAGCCCGTCGCGCGCCGCATTGACCCCGGCGCAGGTCAGCGCGCCCTGCCCTTCGAAATGCGCGCGCAGGAACTGCATCGGGTGGCCCTTCAGCGACAGCCGCTGCGTCTGGTAATCCGCCACGACTTCCTCGGACGGCGCCATCGCCGGGAGCGCGGCGTCGGGCTCCGTCGCCAGTTCGGGCGCATCGAGCGCGGCAAACAGTGGCAGTTGCACCGCCGGAACCCGCCGCGCCTCCCACCCCGCCTGCCGCCGGCTCTGCCCCAGCGAGCCGAGCGCATCGGCATCCGCCAGCAGCCGCAAGGCGCGCGAAGGCAGCCCGGCCCGGCGCGCGGCGTCTTCGAGGCTGGCTATCGGAGCAACCTTGCGCGCCGCCTCCAGCGCCTCCGCCCAGTCCTCCTTGAAACCGCCGATCTGCCGCAGGCCAAGGCGCAGAATGCGCTCGCCTTCCAGCGTGTTGTCCCATTCGCTCGCCGCAATATCGATCGGCCGCACCTCCACCCCGTGCTGGCGCGCATCGGCGACCAGCTGCGCGGGCGCATAGAATCCCATCGGCTGACTGTTGAGCAGCGCGCAGGTGAACACCGCCGGATAATGGCACTTCAGCCATGACGAAACATAGGCCAGCAGCCCGAAAGCCTGCGCATGGCTTTCGGGAAAGCCGTATTCGCCGAAGCCCTCGATCTGATCGAAGCACCCTCCGGCGAAATCTTCCGGATAACCGCGCGCGACCATGCCACTCACGAATTTGTTGCGGTGGGTGTGGATCGTGCCGTTGCGCCGGAACGTGGCCATCGAGCGGCGCAGGCGATCGGCCTCGTCCGGGGTGAACTTCGCCGCGACGATCGCGAGGCGCATCGCCTGTTCCTGAAACAGCGGCACGCCCATGGTCTTGTGGAGCAGGTCCTCCATCTCTCCGGGTGGGCCCGGATACACCACCTTCTCCTCCCCCGTGCGCCGCCGCAGGTAGGGATGAACCATGCCGCCCTGAATCGGCCCGGGCCGCACGATGGCCACCTGAATCACGAGATCGTAAAGGATGCGCGGCTTCATGCGCGGCAGCATCGCGATCTGGGCGCGGCTCTCGACCTGGAAGGTGCCGATGCTGTCACCGGTGCAGAGCATGTCGTAAGTCGGCCCATCCTCCTGCGGGACGGTGGCCAGTTCCAGATCGCGCAGGCCATGGTCGCGCAGCAGGTCGAAGCTCTTGCGGATCGCCGTCAGCATGCCGAGCGCCAGAATGTCGACCTTCATCAGGCCGAGCGTTTCGAGGTCGTTCTTGTCCCACTCGATGAAGGTGCGGTCCTCCATCGCCGCATTGTGGATCGGCACCAGTTCGTCGAGCCGTCCCTCGCTCAATACGAAGCCGCCGACGTGCTGCGACAGGTGGCGCGGATAGTTCAGCAGCCGCCCGACCATGTCGCGCAGCCGTTCCACCTGCGGATTGGCGGGGTCGAAGCCCGCCTCGGTCAGCCGCGTTTCAGGCAGTTCATCGCCGCCCCAGCTGCCCCAGACGGTGCCCGAGAGCCGCGCGGTGACGTCCTCGCTCATGCCCAGAACCTTGCCGACTTCGCGGATGGCGCTGCGCTGGCGGTAGCAGATCGTGGTGGCGGCGATCCCGGCGCGCTCGCGGCCGTAACGGCGGTAGATGTACTGCATCACCTCCTCGCGGCGGGAGTGCTCGAAATCGACGTCGATGTCGGGTGGTTCGTCGCGCTCGGTGGAAAGGAAGCGCGTGAACAGCAGCTTTTCGCGCACCGGGTCGATGGGCGTGACGCCGAGGAAATAGCACACCAGCGAATTGGCCGCGCTGCCGCGTCCCTGACACAGAATCGGCTTTTTCAGGCCGCGCGCGAAGTGTACGATGTCGTGGACGGTGAGGAAGTAGTAGGCGATCTTCTGTTCGCGGATCAGGCCGAATTCCTCGTCCAGCTTCTCGCGATATTCAGGCGGCAATCCAGCAGGGAAGCGTTTTTTCGCTCCTTCCAGAGTAAGGTGTTCTAGCCACGGCTGTGGCTCCCAGCCTTCGGGCACCGGTTCGTGCGGGTATTCATACCGCAGATCGTCGAGGGTGAATGTCACGCAGGCCATCAGGTCCTGCGTCGCGGTCAGGGCATCGGGGCAGGCGCGGAACAGGCGGGCCATCTCCTCAGGAAACTTGAGGTGGCGCTCGGCATTGGCGGCCAGGCGGCGGCCGGCGGTCTGGACGGTGAGGCCCTCGCGGATACAGGTGAGGACGTCCTGCATCGGGCGGTCCTCCGGTGTCGCGTAGAGCACGTCGTTGGTCGCGATCAGCGGCACGCCCGCGCGGGCGGCCAGCGCGATGCGCTGCGCCAGCCGCCGCGCATCGCGGCCCGCGCGCGGCATCGTGGCGGCGAGCCAGAGCTTCGGCGTCAAACCGCGCAGGGTGGCGAGCAGCGCTTCGTCGGCATCCTCATTTCCCGGCATGGCGATCAGCGCCAGATCCTGCGCGTGCTCGACCAAGTCGCTCAGATGCAGCTCGCACTCGCCCTTGTGCGCGCGCCGGTTGCCCACGGTGAGCAGGCGCGTCAGGCGGCCCCAGCCGTGGCGGGTCATTGGATAGGCGACCACGTCCGGCGTGCCGTCCGCGAAGACCAGCCGCGCGCCGACCAGCAGGCGCAGCCCGCTTTTCGCCCTGCCCATCTCCTTCCATGCGCGGTGGGCGCGGACCACGCCCGCCACGGTATTGCGGTCGGCGATGCCGATGCCGGTCATGCCCATCGCCAACGCGCGCGCAACCATCTCCTCCCCCGGCGAGGCGCCGCGCAGGAAGCTGAAATTGGTGGCGGTGACGAGTTCGGCGAAGTTCACGGGAACAGGCCGTGCAAGTACCAGCGCGGGTCGGGCTTCTCGCTGAACAGGCCGTGACGGAAGATCCAGTAGCGGCGGCCCGCGCCGTCCTCGATGCGGTAGTAATCCCGCGTCTCGCCCGCACCTCCCGGCATGTGGCCGCCGCGTTTCAGCCACCATTCCGCACCGATCCGCTCCGGCCCCTCGGCCAGCGTGACGTCGTGAAGGCGGCCTTTCCAGCGGAAGCGCTGGGGCGGACTGTCAGGCACGCCGGCGATCACCTCGACCGGTTGCGGCGGGTCGAGCAGCAGCAGCGGGCGCGGCGGCATGTCCTCCGGCTCCGGCCATGCGGCATCGCGCAGGCGCAGTGCGGGGACCAATGCCTGCGCCTTCTCGGGCAAGTGCCGGTCGCGCGGGATCAGGCGGCGCACGCTGTCCTCGCCCAACCGCACGCTGAGTTGATCGACGAGGGCGGAAACGTCGTCGGCGTTCTCCTCCTTGCGGCTTTCCAGCAGGATCTGGCGCGAGGGCAGATGATCGGCGTGGAGCACCGCCAGAGTGATCGCATCGAAACCGAAGCCGGGGTCGAGCGGGTCGGAAAGCGTGTCGATCCGCTCGCGCAGCAGGCGCATGACGGCGGCGGGATCGCGCACTGCAAGGCCCGTCTCCACCACCAGCCGCCGCCGCTGGTTGTCGCTGCGGTGGAGCGTGACCGCCCAGCGCCGCCCGCCGAGCTGGCGCTGCTCCATCGTGCGGGCCGCCTGCGCCAGCATGTCCTCGACCACCTCCAGCGCATCGTCGGTGCGGCCCAGCGGTTCGGGAAAGCGCGTCTCCAGCCGGATCGGCTCGGTCAGGCGGACGGGGATGACCGGGCTGCCGGTCTCTCCCAGAATGGCGCACAGGCGGCTGACCGCAAGCTCCCCGAAGCGCGCCGCCAGCCCCGCCATCGGCCGCGCGGCAAGGTCGCCCAGCGTCTCGAGGCCCGCACGGCGCAGGCCGGAGAGCGCGCCCTCGTCCAGTTCCAACGCGGCGACCGGGAGGGTGCGCACGTCAGCCCCTCCACCGAAACGCACAAGCGCGCGGGCGGCGGCGGAATGGGGCGCGAGGGCGTGGCGGGTAGTCGGACCGACATCCTTCACCACGCGGCGCACCAGCGCCTCCTCCCCGCCGAACAGATGCGCGCAGCCGGTGACGTCGAGCAGCAGGCCATCGGGGGCATCGAGCGCGACGAGCGGGGTGAAGGCGATCATCGCCCCCGCCAGCTGCTCCAGCGCCCGCGCGTCGGCGATGGGATCGTGCCGCGCGGTGGCGAGGTCCGGACAGCGCGCACGCGCATCGGCGAGGGTCATGCCGTAGGACAGGCCCTGCCGCATCGCCGTCACGTCCACCGCAGCGAGGCGCAGCGCCTGTCCATCGCGCGCGACTAGGGCCTGCGGCGCGTCTGTGTCAGGCAGTACGCCGGAGCGGCGCGCGCGCTCGCACGGCAGAAAGGGGAACCACAGTGCCAGGTAGCGGCGGCCCGCGCTCTTCGGTGGAGGTTTGGGTATCGAGGGGGAGTTCGCGGAAACCGCCATGGTCTTCATTCCATTCCAGCCGCCAGCGCTGCCCCGCCGGGCCGCCGCGTCTGCGTACGAGTTCGACGAGCAGCGTCGTGGTCCCCGGCGCGCGCATCTCCAGCGGGGTCGAGGGGGCGCTGGAGACGGTCCAGCGGGTATGCGCGGCGCTGGAGCGCGGCTCGGCGTCGCCGCGCAGGATCACCACCGGGATGCGCGAGCCTTCGGCCGCAAGGATCAGGCGGCGGCTCGCGACGAGATCATACTCGCGCATCGCCCCCCAGCTTTCCATCAGCACCGCCGCCGGACCGCTGCTGCGCGCCGCGTCCAGGCCCGCGCGGAGCAAGGCGGCGTCGTTACGGGCATCGACGATCACCAGCCGCGCCGGATCCACGCCGAGCGCACGCAGGCCCTCCGCGCATGGCACCATGGCAGCGCCCTTGCGGCGGGGGCGCAGGAGGAGGACGGGGCGGCTCCTTTCCGCCTCCACCATGCCGAAGGCGAAGGCCAGCGCCGAAGCCCAGTCCTCGGTGCCAGCATGGACCTCATGCAACTGCGCGCGGGCGAGGCACGGGAGCGTGTCCGGGGGGGGATCTTCGATACAGGCGGGGGCCTGAGGGCGGGACATGGGACGGCCTTACGAATCGGGAATTTCGTTCTTATTATGTTCCTATTCTGGAGGCAGGTCCACACCCGTGCTTCGAAGCCTCTCGAACCTTTCCCAAACTAGCGCCCTTACACCTCGTCATTGCGAGCGTAGCGAAGCAATGACGAAGAAGCGATCAAGCGACCGCCGCGAGTGGCTTCACCCTTAATCCCGCGAACTGTTCCACCGTGTCGGCGGCCTCGCGCACCGGGCAGTGCGCACCGAACGTCGGAGTGCCGTCTGCCAGCCACGAGATGCCGTCGATGGTATAGGCCATGCGCTCACGCTGCCACTGGACGTAGGCGCCGTGCGTGGCGAAGGCGCGCTCGATGGCGGCCACTGGGTCGGCGTCGGGCGCGATCACCTCGCCGAAGTGCCACATCGCGTAGTCCGCGCTGTCCTGCCAGTCGACTCCCTTCGCATCGACGAACAGGCACGGGCGCGGGCGAACGAGGAATTCGTAGACTTGGCTGCTGACGTCGCCCACATAGAGATCCGCGCCCAGGGTATAGGTCATGTCGTTGCAGCGCGCCGAGCCGAGATCGACGGTGACCTGCCCCGGGATCGCCAGCGCCTCCCACGCGCGCCGCTGCGCCGCCGACCAGCGCTTCGCCAGCCGCACGTGCGGCGCGACGACGAGGTTATAGCGCCCATCCGCCGCCACCGCCGCGATCAGCCCCCGCCCGAACGCCTCGATCGAGGAGAGCTTTTTCGAGAAGTGCGGGTTGTAGAGGATCGTCGGCCGCCCGTTGTCGAACAGCGGCGGCCTTGCCTGCGCATTATCAAGCACGGTCGCCAGCTTCACCGGGCCGGTGACGGTGCAATCCTCCGCCCGCAGGAAGCCCGCTTCGACGAGGCGGTCGCGGTCCTTGCGGCCGGCCAGCATGACGTGGTCGAACAGGCGGAAGCGCGGCTCGAAACCGACCGCGCGGTCACCCGCGCCATGGGGGATGTGGAGGATCGACGGGCAATCCCCCGGCAGGCGCTTGAGCATCGTGGAGGTCCGCTCGGCGCAGAGGATCACCGCCGCATCGCGCAGCCGCCTGGCCCAGAGCGTCAGGCGCGCAGCCTTGTGCATCGAGGCGGGCAGCAGCGCGGTCACGGCAGGCAGGCGCATGACCACGACTTCGGGCGCCGCGTCCTGCCCCGCATAGGCCATGGCAGCGGCCACTTCGGCCTCGGTCGAGACGAACAGGCGCACCTGCCCCGGGTGGCGGCGGGCAAGCTCGCAGGCGACCGGCACGATATGACCGAACTGATGCGCGCCGCCGATGGCGAGAACGTGGATGCGGGAACTGGGGCTCTGAAGATCCATCGCGCCCCAATGCCGCAGCGAGGTGGAGCCACCGTGGAGCCTTCATGTAGATTTGCCCATGTTGGGTGGAAACTGCCGCAGCCCCACCCACCCGCTCATGCTGAGCTTGTCGAAGCATGGGGACGCAGCGCCCAGCCTCGGGGGCTTCGACAAGCTCAGCCTGAGCGACGTTGAAAGGACTGGTTTGGGTGGGAAGTTGCCGCTCCAGAAATAGACCGTCATCCCAGCGAAGGCTGGGACCGTTGTGACCATGATGTGCCCTGTCGGCAGGGCAGTGCGAACTTCATCCCGGCCTCGCCGAGAAGCAGTGTGATGACGAGAGCGGTCCCAGCCTTCGCTGGGATGACGATGATGTTTGGACGACGACTTTGAGGCGCAACCAGCTACCGCAGGAATTTGCCCAAACCACCCTCCCCAAACGCACCCCAACTCGACGCCGCGCCCTCTCCGGGATAAGGCTCACCCCACATGCAGATACTTCTGGTCGAGGACGATGCCGCGCTGGCGGCGCACATCATGGCGGGCGTGCGCGAGGCCGGGCACGTGGTCGAGCATTGCGCCGACGGCCGCGACGCGCTCGTGCGGGCGACGTGTGAGTGCTACGACGCGATCATCCTCGACCGCATGCTGCCCACGCTCGACGGGCTCAAGGTGCTCGCCGCCCTGCGCGCTACCGACGACGCCACGCCGGTGCTGATCCTCTCCGCGCTGGGCGACGTCGACGAGCGCGTGCGCGGCCTGCGCGCGGGCGGCGACGACTACATGGCCAAGCCCTTCGCGATGTCCGAACTGCTCGCCCGGCTGGAGACGCTGGCGCGCCGCAATGCGCCCGTGGCGGAAACCGCCAGCGTGCTGCGCGTCGCCGATCTGGAGATCGACCTCGGCGCCCATACGGTGACGCGCGCGGGGCGGCGCATCCCCCTCACCCTGCGCGAACTGCGCATCGTCGCCTATCTCGCGCGCAATGCCGGGCGGGTGGTGACGCGCACGATGCTGCTGGAAAACGTGTGGGACTACAACTTCGACCCGCAGACCAACATCATCGACCAGCACATCAGCAAGCTGCGCCAGAAGATCACCGCCGAGGGCGAGGCCGACCTGATCCATACCGTGCGCGGCGTCGGCTACACCCTGAGAGCCGCATGAGCCGCCTGCTGCGCAGCCTCTCGTTCCGGCTGACGCTGATCTATGCGGGGCTGTTCTGCCTCTCGGTGGCGCTGCTGATGGGGGCCGGGTACTGGCTGCGCGTGGTGGTGCCGATGGACCGGACCCGCCACATGGTCGAGCGCGAGGCGCAGACCCTGCGCGCCATCGAGGAGGCCCACGGGATCGGCGCGGCCGCCGAGGCTCTCGACCGGCGCGCGCAGCATTCGGACGGCGCCAAGGCGTTCCACGCCCTCCTCGCGCCCGGTGGTCATGTCGTCACCTCCAACCTGCCCGGCTGGCCCGCGCGGTCGATCGAGCGCATGTCGCTGATCGAGGCCGACACCTTCGTCGATGGCGTGGAGATCGACTACGATGCGCTGGTACTCGACCGGATGCTGTCCGACGGCACCCGCCTGCTGGTCGGCCGTGACGTCGAGGAACTGACCAGCGAGGCCGAAATCCTGCGCTTCGCCGCGATCTGGATCTTCGGGGTGACGTTGGTGCTGGGGCTCGGCATCGGCTGGCTGATGAGCCTTGCCATCGGCCGCCGCATCGAGGCGGTGACGCTGACCGCGCGGCAGGTGATGGAAGGCGACCTCACCGGCCGCGTGCAGGTGCGCGGCAGCGGCGACGACTTCGACCGGCTGGGCGAGACGCTAAACCTCATGCTCTCGCGCATCGAGACGCTGTTCCAGGCGGTCCAGCGCGTCTCCGACAATGCCGCGCACGAACTGCGCACGCCGCTGGCGCGGCTGATCGGGCGGCTGGAAAGGCTGGAACAGACGGCGGGTGACGACCTGACGATGCGCGTGGCGGCTTCCGACGCGATCGTCGAGGCGAACCGGCTGCAGCGCATTCTCTCCGCGCTGATGCGCATCTCGCGGCTGGAGAACGGGCGCCATCCGCTCGAACTGCAGCGCACCGATGTGGTGCAATTGCTGGAAGACCTCGCCGAATTCTACCAGCCCGAAGCCGAGCGGCTGGGAATCGAACTGGTGCTCTCGGCGCGGCGGCCGCTGGTGGCCGATCTCGACCTAGACCTCGTGTTTCAGGCGCTGTCGAACCTGCTCGACAACGCGCTCAAGCATGCCGGGGCGGGGCGTCGGATCGAAATCTCGGCGGCGCGTCGGGCCGGTGGGCTGGACCTCAGCGTGCGCGACGACGGCCCCGGCCTTGCGGTGGACGAAGCGAGGCGGGTAACCGAGCAGTTCTATCGCGGCAGGGATTCGGGCGGCGTGCCGGGTGATGGACTCGGCCTCAGCATGGTCGCCGCGATCGCCCACGCCCACGGCGCGGCGCTGGAGTTCGCCGATGCGAAACCGGGCCTGCGGGTCTCGCTGGTGATTCCGGAGCACAGGCTGGGATAATCTGAAGTGCGCCGAAACGGCACGCGAACAGCCGATCCCCCCTCTTGCGAGGGGAGCCCGAAGGCTAGGATCAGTGCTGTTCGAATACTGCCTGGTGCGGTCGAGAAGACTCGAACTTCCACGGGCTTTCGCCCACAACGACCTCAACGTTGCGCGTCTACCAATTCCGCCACGACCGCTAAATCTTGGAGCAGGATTTGCATCCGCTCCGGGGCAGGAGCGCGCCACTAGCGCAAGAATTCGGACCCGGCAAGCGGCTCTTGCAGATTATTTTCACCGAACGTCATTTTCCGTCCTCTGGACCGAGAATACGCCGCTTCATCCGGTGGATCGCCAGCCACACGCCCGCGAGGACCAGCGGGGCCAGCACTGCCGTGGCCACATGGGCGTGAATCTGCGGTGCCAGTTCCTCCACGCCTTCCAGCATCTTGGCGATCAGGCCGAGCGCGTAGTAGCTCACCGCGACGACCGAGAGCCCTTCCACCAGCTGTTGCAGGCGCAACTGACGCGAGGCGCTGCGCTCCATCGAGGCGAGGAGCAGACCATTCTGGTTCTCGATTCGCGTCTCGATTCGCACCCTGAGCAATGCCAGCGCCTGCGAGGTGCGCTGCGACAGCTGCTCGGCCCGGCGGCGATGGGCGGCGCAGGTCCGCACGGCGGGCAGGAAGCGGCGCTGAGTGAAGTCAGCCAGCGAGACCTGCCCCGGGATCGCGGCGATATTGAGTTCGGCCAGCCGCTCCTCGACGATGGTGGCGTAGGCGGCGGTGGCGCTCATGCGGAAATCGGAGGCGCTGGCCTGCGCCACCAGTTCCATCGACAGGCGGGTGACGTCCTCCAGCAGATCGTCGTCGGTGACTTCGGGGCGGGCGACGGCGCGGTTGGTTTCGCCCAGCATCGCCTCGATCCGGTCGAGCGCGCGCCAGCCCTCACGCGCAACGGGCAGGCCGAGCAGCGCGAGATTACGGTAATTACCCAGTTCCTGCAGCCGCTGCAGAGTGCGCGAGAGCGCACCGGGAGCCATCCCGCAAGCCGCCGCGAGAATCACCCCGAAGCCGTCCTCGCGCAGCCGGAAGTCCGACCAGATCCGCGCCTGCCGCTCTCCGGGCGCATCGCCAATGTAGCAGGTGACGAGGTCGTCCGCCGCGAAGCCCAGTTCCGGCAGCAGCGCCAGCGCCGCCGCCTCGTCCTCCACCAGCTGCACGCGCGA
This sequence comes from Novosphingobium sp. FG90, assembly GCF_057808725.1. NCBI lineage: Bacteria > Pseudomonadati > Pseudomonadota > Alphaproteobacteria > Sphingomonadales > Sphingomonadaceae > Novosphingobium > Novosphingobium sp. FG90. The sequence continues at coordinate 9,135 of NZ_JBMDIO010000027.1, read as the reverse complement.
GGCGCGGATGACCTTGCCCGGCAAGCTGCCCGCCCATGCCAACGCATCGGTGAGAGCAGGCCGGGCCGCCGCGCCGCCGGTGACGAACAGCGTCGTCGTGCTCGCCTCGCTGTGCCGCTCCCAGGTGAAGGCGAGCCCCGGCGCAAGCGTCCCGGCAAGGTGGCGCGGCCGGCTGCCCGGCTCGATCGGCCCGGCCGAGGGCAGCGCCCGCATCGCCGCCAGTTCTTCCTCGCGGTCGGCGGGATCGAGCAGCCGCACGAACTGCACGATCGAGGCCGGCGCCCGAACCAGAGGCCAGCGCCGCAAGTGCATCTCGCTCACCACCATGCGGCGCAGTTCGTGCTCGTTCAGCAAGTCCGCCTCCCCCTTTGCCCGGCATCAGACTGCGCCTCAGGGGCCGGGGCGGACAAGTGACCCTTGGTACGATGCCCCTTGGTCAAAGGCTGGCCCGGTCCAAAGTCCAATATCGACCCGTCACCCCGCATGCGAAAGCGGCAGGCCACAGGACAGGCATAACGGGAGACACGACATGAACATCAGGCAGAAGCGCATGGGCCTCGCCGCTGCGGGAGCGCTGGCGCTGGTGGCCTGCTTCGGCGGACAGGCCGCGCTGACCTCGACCGCAGAGGCCGCACCCGCCGCTCCGGCCGCGCCGCCCGCCTCCTTCGCGCGCTGCGCGGTGTGCCACAACGTCGCCAAGGGCGCGCCCAACAAGCTCGGCCCGAACCTGTTCGGCACGTATGGTCACAAGATGGGTCAGGGCAAGTTCGCCTTCTCGGACGCGGTGAAGAAATCGAACCTGACGCTCGACGACGCCACGCTCGACAAGTGGCTGGAAAACCCGCGCGCGCTGGTCCCCGGCAACCGCATGAGCTTCCCCGGCCTCAAGGACGCGGCGAAGCGCAAGGAAATCATCGACTACCTCAAGAAGCAGCGCTGACCCTTCAAACGAGCTCTCAAGGAGACCCGTCCGTCGCACCCCTGCGGCGGGCGGGTTTTTCATATCCTTCATTCGTCATTGCGAGCGCAGCGAAGCAATCCAGAGCAGCGTAAACCGCCCTGGGTTGCTTCGCTGCGCTCGCAATGACGATGATGGGTGATGATCAGTTGGGCGCCACCACCACCGGCTCCGCCCGCACCAGTGCGCGGCCTGCGGCGTGCCAGCCCTCGATCCCCTCGGCGAGCCAGTAGACGTGACGCACGCCGCCTTTCGCCAGCCGCCGCGCGGCGTTCCAGCCCATCCAGCAATCGGTGCGGCAGAACAGCACGACCGGCAGATGCGGCCTCCCCCGGCGCGCCGTGGCGACCGCCTGCTCCAGCCCGCGCCAGAGCACCGGATCGACCGGACTGCGCCCCGTCTCCGGATGCCAGAGCGCGCCGGGCACCGTCTCATGCGGCTGGCTGAGGCGCCACTGGCCGGTTGCGGGGTCACGGTGGCCGGACTCCACCGGCAGCACGTCGATGAACAGTGCTTCGTCCAGCCCGAGCGCGTCCTCCAACGCGATCCGGCAGGCGGGCGCGGGCAGCCGGTCCACCGGCGCGCGGTAGCGGGCGGTGCGGTAGCCATCTGCGTCGAAATCGTCGGTGGCGCGCGCTGACGGAGCGCAGATTCCGGCGAGAATCAGCCCTATCGCCAGCCTTCGTCCGATGCGTTCCATGGCTCCTCCCAAGGTCCAATATGACCCGGCCGAGGCCCGGCCTACATTGGCCCTTGGTATGATCCGCAAGAAGATCCTGCTGGCCCTCATCGCCACCCTCGCCGCGCCGGTCCCGGCCGCTTTCGCGCTGCCCGCAGACCCGCTGAAATCGCCGATGTGGGAGTATCACGCCGAGCGTCTGTTCGGTGGCGCCACGGTACGCTTCGACCCTGCCGTGAAAGTCGAAATACCTGAAATCGCAGAGAATCAGCGCGTCTTTCCCGTCACCGTCGATGCGCGCGCCATCCCCGACGTGAAGCGCATCCTGATCTTCGCCGACCTCAACCCGATCCCGGTCGCGGTGGACTATGCCCCCCGCGCCGCCGCGCCGTTTCTGGCGACGCGAATCAAGCTCGACCAGCGCACTCCGGTGCGCGCGGCGGTGCTGACGGCGGACGGGGTGTGGCACGTCTCGGGCAGCTGGATCGACGCGGCCGGGGGAGGCTGCTCGGCCCCGCCGGTCAGCCGGGTCAAGGGTGACTGGGCCGACCACCTCGGCGAAATGCACGGCGCGGCATGGGCACTCAGCGGCACTCAAACGCGCCTCAGGGTGACAGTGCGACACCCGATGGACACCGGCCTCGTCGAGAACATCCCCGCCTACAACATCGAGCGGGTGACGGTGACTTCCTCGGCCGGAACCCCGCTCGCCGACCTGCAGGTCTTCGGAGCGGTGGCCGAAGACCCCGCCTTCACCTTCATCGTCGATGATGCGAAGGGGCCGCTCTCGATCGCCGCGCGCGACAGTTCGGGGCTGGAATTCGACGGCACGGTCACCCCGCGCAGCGCGGCGCTGGCGGCGAAGTGAACCTCACCCGCCGCAGCCTGATCGGCGCCGCGCTGGCGCTGCCCGTCGCCGCCCGCGCCGAGACGTTCGCCGGGACCTATGCTCCGAAGGCCGAGCCCATCGCCGCGGGCGTGTGGATGGTGCGCGGGGCCGATGCGCCGATCCTGTTCGAGAATGGCGGGATGATTGCCAACAGCGCCATCATCGCCACCGACGAAGGCGCGGTGCTGTTCGATCCGGGCGTCGCGCTGGAGCACGGCAAGGCGCTCGGCGCGCTGGCGCAGGCGGTGACGGGCAAGGCGGTGGGGCGGGTCTACGTCAGCCACCTGCATCCCGATCATGCGCTGGGGGCGGCGGCCTTCGACCCCGCCATCGTCCACGCCCTGCCCGCCACCCGCGCCGATCTGGAGCGCGACGGCGAGGGCTTTTCCGATGCCATGTACCGCCTGCTGTCGGACTGGATGAAGGGCACCCATGTGGTCCTGCCGCTCGGCGATGTGGCGGAAGGGGAGGCCCTGTTCGGCGGGCGCAGGTTCCGGCTCTTCGCGATGCAGGGGCATTCGGCGGGCGATCTGGTGCTGCTCGACGAGGCGACGGGGACGCTGCTGGCGGGCGACCTCGTGTTCCACGACCGGGCGCCCTCGACCCCGCATGCGGATCTGGTGAAGTGGCGGGCGGCGCTCGATCGGCTGACGGCGGTGCAGCATGGGCTGCTGTTGCCGGGGCACGGGCCGCTGGACCGGGACGGCGGCGCGATTGCCCAGACGCGCGACTGGCTCAACTGGCTGGAGGCGACGCTGACGCAGGCCGTCGCCGAGGGAGTCGACATGACCGAGGCGGGGGAACTGCCGATCCCCGCGCGGTTCGCCGGGCTGAAGGCGGCGCGCTATGAACTGCAGCGCAGCGTCTCACATCTCTACCCGGGGCTTGAGGCGCGGTTGTTGCCGAGGTTGTGAGGGGGCGCTTTTACCCCTCGCAATGACGAATTAGGGGCCGAGGCAGGCTGGCCGCGGGTTCAGAACCGCGCCCGCACCGACACCGTCAGCCTGCGCGGCGCCCCCGGAGCATAAGCACGCGGATTGTCCGCGCCGGGCGCCTCGACCAGTTCGATCTCGTCGATCTCGGAGAACGTGCCCATCGTCACGTAGTGCCGGTCGAACATGTTGCGCAGTTCCGCCGCCAGTTCGATTCCGGGCGCGACTTCCACCCGGCCCATCATGTCGAACACCGCGTAGGCCGGGGTCCTGGCGTTGTCGTTGCCTTCGTCGCCGACCAACACCTGCCCGGAGCGCGCCCGCATCGCGAAGCCCAGTTCCCAGCCTCTGCCTGCCCGCCCCGCATAGAGGTTCACCGAATGGCGCGGCACGCCGGACAGGCGATCTCCGCGCTGCACTTCGACCAGACCGTCCTCGTCCGCCTCGGGGTTGGACGGGCTCGAAACCGCGAAGTCCTGCCGGAACTTCGCATCCGTGAAGGCGTAGCTGCCCGACAGCCGCCAGCCGCCCTGCCGCCAGTCGGCCGAAGCCTCGATCCCTTGCCGCCGTGATTCGCCGAGGTTGGCGAAATAGGCCCGCCCGCGCACTTCCGAGGCGATCATGCGAATGTCGTTCTTCGTGTCCGATCGCCAGCCGTTCACCCGCCATGTCAGCGCTGCCCCAAAAGCATTGGCGCCGCCCGACAGCCCGGCATGCCAGTTCTGCGCGGTCATGGCCTTGAGCGGCGGGTCGGCGATGAAGAAGTTCGCCAGCGTGCAGGGCGATTCCGGATCGGCGCAGGACAGTTCCGCAGGCGTCGGGTTGCGGCTGGTGAGCGCGAAGCCCACCGTCGCATGGACGTCCGCCCCCAGCGCATAGTCGAACTCGATCGAGGGATTGAGGCGGCTGAACCGGTGGCTGCCGTCGAGCGCATCGCCCAGCCGGTCGTCCAGTTTCACCGTGTTGCGCGACCAGCGCGCCCCGGCCTCGACCGTCAGCGCGGGGGTCAGCGGAACTTCGGCGCTGGCGAAAAGCGCCAGGTCACTCATGCGGGTGACGACGTCGACCGGGGTGATGCCCCCTTCTTCCGAGGTCAGCAGCAGGCCGAGACCCTCGACCGAGCGGTCCTCCTCCAATTCACCCAGTTCGGTGGTGGCGGTGAAGCGGGTGCGCGCGCGCTCCCACGAAGCGCCCACGGCGAAGCGGCGAGTGCCGTTCTCGGTCTCGCGCTCGTCGAGCCATTGCAGCATGGCGCCGCCGCTGCGGGTGCGCTCTCGCCCGCGGTTGAACACGGCGTAGTCGTCCACCGCAGGGTCGTTCACCACGCGGGCGCCATTGGCCAGCAGGGGTTCCTCGAACTCGTCGTCGTCGCCGAGGCAGAGGTAGCCCGCATCGTCCTCGCAAGGCCCGAAGTCGGCGAGGTCGCCGTTGGCGCTCTTGCGGGTGAGGGTCTGCCAGTGGGCGCGCAGTTCGATGCGGCCGGTCTCGCCCGCCGCGATCCACGGTGCGACGACGATGCGCGCGAAGCGGGTGTGGGTGACGTCCGGCGTCGTGAACACCGCGCTCCACTTGGCATCGAGCAGTTCGACCGGGGCGACGCCGTTGCCGGTGAGGTCGGTGTCGGCGGCAAGGCCCTGCACCTCGATCCCCCATGTCCCGGCGTCATGCACACCCTTGGCGAACACGCGCTTCAGCGTCGAGGGCGAGGCGACGCGCCAGCCGTCGTCATGCCGCGCCTCGGCGACGATCAGGAGATTATCGGCCTTGTCGCCCAGCCCCAGCGAGGCACTGCCGCCCACACTGCCGACCGTGTCCACGTCCGCCTGCAGGCGCAGGCCGGAGAGGCTTAACCCGTCATGCGTGGTCAGCAGCAGCGAGCCCGCCAGCGCGTTGCGGCCCAGAACCGGGTTGGCGTCGCTCAGCTGCGCATTGGCCAGCGCCATCTCGGGCACCACGTCGAGCAGCACCACGTCGCCGAATGGCTGGTTGAAGCGCACCCCGTCGAGGTAGACCGCCATGCCCTGCTCCGCGCCCTGCAGCGCCGAGGCGGAGAACCCGCGCCAGGTGATCGCCGCCTGCCACGGATTGCCGGTGGACTCGGTCAGCGTCAGGCCCGGCACGGTGCGTTCCAGCGCACGGGCCAGATCGCGCTTGCCGGCGATGTCGAGCGCTTGCGGGTCCACCTCGCGCGCTTCGTCGAGGTCGATGGCGCCGCCCGGCGCGGTGACGACGATGGGCGCTTCCTCGGCCAGAACCGGCGAGGCCGAGGCCATCAGCCCGGCAATGACAAGACTTGTCTTTCGCATCCCTCGCGGCGCCTTTGCGGCGCCCTCCCCCTTCGAATGGCGCCTAGAGCATCCGGCGCAGCACGCCGTCCTTCAGCATGAAATGATGGCGCAGCGCCGCCGCGACGTGGCCGAGCACCAGCACCAGCAGCACCCAGCCGCCGATCTCGTGGAACTCGTGCCCCGCGCCGTAGATCGCGCTGCCCTTGACGACCGCGAGCTTGGGCCACTCGAACACCCCGAACCACGACAGCGGGTACTTGCCCGCCGACGCGATGATCCAGCCCGACAGCGGCATCGCGATCATGAACAGGTACAGCACCCCATGCACCGCATGGGCGAGGCCGACTTCGGCGCGGCTCATCGAGGTCGGGTACGGCGGCGCCTTCCAGGCCATCCGCCAGCCGAGCCGCGCCAGCGAGAGCACCAGCACCGTCAGCCCGATCGCTTTGTGGACGGGAATCGCGAAGTGCAGCAGCCCGCTCGCAAGATTGCCGATGATGAGCAGCGCGATGAGCCAGTGCAGCGTGCGCGCACCGGCGTTGTACTTCATGGTGTTCATGGGTCTGACCTCCTGTGCGGCCCCGCCTCGGGCGGGCGTTCCGGAGGTAACTTACGATATTCCATCATGGCTGCGACTCCGGTGATGGTGGCGCGTCGCCCCGGATCGGGTCCGGGACGACGCAAGGATCAGAAGAACAGGATGCCGCCCAGCGCGAGGGCGTCGCTCGACGCCTCGTTGCCGGAATGCGCCTTGGCCTTCGAATGGGTGTACTCGCCGATCAGCGTGACCCAGCTGGTCAGGCTGTAGCGGACCTGCCCGACCCAGCTGGAATTGGTGTCGACGAGGTTCGGGCTGGCCAGCGCATCGGCCGCGTTGGCATAGTGCAGCGAACTTTCGCCATAGCTGCCGCCCACCGCGAACTTGCCGAAGCTGGCGAGCGCCTGAAGGTAGAAGCCGTCGCTCTTGCGGGCATTGCCGAAGCCATCGGTGTCGTGCAGGCCCAGTACCGTCGTGCCGAGGCCCTTGGCGGTGTAGTAGTAACCGACCGCCGTGATCGGCCCGGCCGTGACCTTGCCGCCGAAATCCAGACCCTGCCCGGTGTAGCTCTGGCCGGTGATCTCGTTGTGGCGCTGCGTCACGCCGCCTGCCCAGGCGCGCAGGGCCACGCCGCCGAGCGTCGCGTCATAAGTGATCTTGCCCTGAAAGCCGGGCTGCGAATTCTCCTGCGCCGGTCCGGTCAGCGAGGACAGCGGCTGGAACACGCCCACCGATGCCTGCACGCCGCCGAAGCTGGGCGAGGTATAGGTGATCTGCGGCTGGAAGTCGGTGTAGATATAGCCCACGCCGATGCGGCCGAGCGTCGTGTTGCCCGGCGCCACGTTGCCTCCCGGCGTGCCGGACGAGAGCAGCGTGATGTCGTTGAGGATCGCCTCAGACCCGAACAGGCCGATGTCGCGGCCGATCTTGAAGGTGCCGACGGTGGGCTTGCCGAAAGTCAGGTAAGTCTGGCGAAAGTCGATGCCTGCAGTCGCCAGCGCGGTCGGCTGGCCGCCGTTGTTGGCGCCCAGCGCCCCCCATGCGGCCGAGTTGATGCCCGGATACATGCCGAAGAAGGCGCCGATGTCCCAGCCCTCCTGCTTCGTGCTGACCTCGACCTTGAGGAAGCCCGGCAGCAAGCCGTTGCGCACCGCGCTGGAATTGCGCGTGCCGACGCTGGCGACGCCGCCGGTGACGGCGGTGGAGGCCGATGCGGTTGCCGGATTGTCGTGGACGTAGAAGCCGTTGACCGAGCCCGAGAACTTGATGGTCGCCGGGCCGACTTCGAGGCCGATGCCGCTCTCGGTACGCTTGACGTAGAGGCCGGGGTCACCGGCGGGCGCGGCTGCGGCGGGTGCCGAGGCCGGAGCGGGCGCGGAGGCTTCGGCCTGCTCCTGCGCGAGCAGCTCGGTGTAGTCCTCGTCGCTGAGAATGCCCTTTTCGTGCAGGCGCTTCAGAAATGGTTCGTCGAGCGTTTCCGCCACGGCTCGGCGCATGACGGCAAGGTCTACATGCCGCCCTTCGGCGACGTGCTGGGCCAGAAGGCCGGCTGGGCGATCCGCGCCTGGCTGGAATCCAAGCACACGGACGAATAAGCGGTGGACCGCCGGTCCCTCCTCAGGGGTCTCGGGGCCGCAGGGGCGATAGCGTCCCTGCGGCCCGCGTCGCTTCTCGCCGCGCCGCTGGAGAAGGTGAAGGCGCTGGGCGTGCTGCGCGTCGGCCTCTACACCGACAACCGCCCATGGTCGTGGGAGGATGGCGGCAAGCCGGCCGGCATCGACGTCGATCTCGCCCATGCCCTTGCCGAGAAGCTGGGCGTGCGCGCCGATATCGCGCTGTTCACGGCGGACGAGGATCTGTCCGACGACTTGCGCAACGTCATCTGGCGCGGCGGGCTGCTCGGCTTCCAGCCCTGCGACGTGATGCTGCACGTCCCCTTCGACCGCCAGCTGATGGCGCGCGAGGACAACGTCACCTTCCTCGCCCCCTACTACCGCGAGAGCTTCGGCGCCGCCTGCGGTGAGGCAGCGGACTGCGAGGCGATGCCGGTGCGCTGGAAGGGCAAACGCATCGCGGCGGAACTCGATTCGATCCCAGACTTCTACCTGCTCGGCCATGCGGGTGGGGCCTTGTCGAAGGACGTGGTCCACGTCCCCACCGGCTACGAGGCGGTCATGGCCGTCGGCAAGGGCGAAGCGGACGCCGCCGTCGCCAGCACCGCGCAGATCGAGGCCGCCCTGCACGACGCGCCCGACGCGGGCATCGCGCGCCGCAAGGGTTTCCTGCCCGCAATGCTCTCGCCCGGCTGGGACATCGGCATCGCGGTGAAGGAAAACAGCCGCAACCTGGGCTTCGCCATCGAGGAACAGTTCGCCGCGATGGCGAAGGACGGCCGCATGAAGGCGATCTTCGCGCGGTACGGCGTCGAGTGGAAACCCGCGCTGGCCTCGCAGACCTCGTAAAGTTCCGGAGGGGGACGGGGGTGCCGACTGCGACCGGCGCCCCCCGAACCGGTTGCGATGCAGGCACTTCCCTCCCGTCACCACACACCGTCCTGAACTTGTTTCAGGGTCCATTGTGCCGCCTGCCACGGGAGATGCGGCAGCAAACCACTCATGCGGTTGGTGACCTGCCCCCTCCGGTTGCAACGGCCCGATAGACCCTGAAACAAGTTCAGGGTGACGGGGAGTAAGGGGAGGTCAGGGGCGTGCCGCCCCATCCTCCCAAGGTGCAATTTTGCCGCCCCGCTTACAGTCCTAGGCTGCACGCCGACGATCGGGGTTCGGGGGCATTGTCGTTAGCGTCCGCGCTCGTGGTGTAATTTCCGGTGTAGGCGATGGTGTATTCCGGG
>NZ_JBMDIO010000026.1:0-75210 GCF_057808725.1 Novosphingobium sp. FG90 | reverse complement strand
TGCCCGCGAGGACTGGTGGCAACCGCTGCTCGAAAGAGCAGCCATCACCCGCTGACCTCCCCTGCGAAAGCAGGACGACCTGACCTCATCAAGTATCTGAAAGCGGTGCAAACGTGCGCGAAAAACACCTGATCATTCTGGGCATCCGCGGCGTACCGGCTGCTCATGGCGGCTTCGAGAGTTTTGCCGAGCGATTTGCCCCGTACATGGTGCAGGCAGGTTGGCGCGTCACGGTCTACTGCCAAGGCAGCGAGACCGGCAAACGCTATGAGGACACCTGGGAGGGCTGCCGCCGCGTCCATATCCCCGAGAAGGGCTCCGGGCCGGCCGCCACCATCGATTTCGACGTAAAGTCGACGATCGATGCCGTGCGCGAAAAGGACGCCGTACTGCTGACGCTTGGCTACAATACCGGGTTCCTGTCAGTCTATGCCAGGCTACGCGGCCGCTACAATTTCATCAACATGGACGGTATCGAGTGGAAGCGGGCAAAATATTCCAAACTCCAGCAAATCTATCTCTGGATCAATGAAAGACTGGCTGCCGCTTCGGGCAACGTTCTGATCGCCGACCACCCGGAGATCGCGCGCCATCACGCGACACATGCTCCAGCCGACAAACTGGTCATGATTCCTTATGGCAGCGAACGCATCGACAGTGCAGACGAAAAGCTTCTAGGCCGCTTTGGCATCGAGCGCGACAGGTTCTTTACGGTCATCGCCCGCCCCGAACCGGAGAACTCGCTCCTTGAAATCGTAAGGGCATTCTCTCGCAAGCCGCGCGGCGCCAAGCTGGTGGTTCTGGGCAAGTATTCCAAGAACCATGCCTATCAGGCCTCAGTCCTGGAAGCGGCCAGCGACGAAGTGCTGTTCCCGGGCGCGATCTACGACAAGCCCACCCTTCACGCGCTCAGGCTCTTCGGCATTGCGTATGTCCACGGCCATCAGGTTGGCGGCACTAATCCTTCGCTCGTGGAAGCCCTTGGCGCTGGAAATGCGGTCATCGCCCATGACAACCCCTTCAACCGCTGGGTAGCGGGCGACGCCGGCCTCTACTTCGGCAATGAGGACGAGTGCGACATGCATCTCGACGCCCTCATCAATTCCCCCGATCGCCGTGACGGGTTGCGCGCCGCAGCTTTGCAGCGCTGGAACGACGAGTTCACCTGGCCCAAGATTCTCGGCGCCTACCGGGAAGCTATCGAACTGAAATGTCCGTAGCCTTGGCGGGCCGCTGCCTGCTTCCTGTCGATGGCAGAAACCCGATGCATATCGAGACACTCGTCGCACGCCTTACCGCCGAAGCTTTCAGCGAGGGCATCGGCGTTAGGCGTGCCTAGGCCGATTTTCGATCATTCTGGTTCTTAGCCACATGATCTGAAGTAGTTGGCGCATTCCTGGGGCTGGAAGATATCGACGAGTTTGCCGATTAAGCTCCACAGGCCACTGACGGTACGCTTGCCGAAGGTTTCAAATATCCCCACTTCCACGAGCTACGTCAATGTCGAGGCGCTGGCTTGGACAATTGGCAGGAACCATTACCTCCACTACTGCGCCATTCACTTCATAATTGCCCAGCCTGAACAGCCGATCAGCTTTTGAAAAGCATGAGACCCGCAAAATAAGAACTCTAGCGTCACCCATTTGGCCCGCCGCCTCCAGCCTGATCCGATACGCGCTGGCCGGCAAAAGTGCAAAGCGCTCGGCCACTACAACACGAACAGACGCAGCATTCATGTATTTCAACGATATGCCATCGGCTTCTCCGGTCAGTTCGATAGTGACATCCGGATTATCGGGGTAACGCCAGTCAAGCAGACCTTGCATTCCTTCCGGGACATCCGTGAACGCCAATCCACCGCCCATGGAAACATGATTACGGCTATATCCAGCATCCTACACCGCAGCCGAAGCTTCAGCCCCATCTGAAACAGCGAGATCTCTACACCCTGATCCAGACTGCTCGCCTCAACGACGTCGATCCGCAGGCCTGGCTCGAGGATGTGCTCGCCCGCATCGCCGAGCATCCGGCCCGCCAACTAGACGAGCTGCTGCCCTGGAAATGGCTGCCAGCAAGGCGCTCGATCGCCACCTGATCAAAGCTACCTCGCGGCTTTCACCGGATGGTTACCATGCGCTCGATGCGGTTGCGTTGCTTGTAGAGCGCTCGATCATGTTCAATCTTCACCCGACGGTTTGATCGGCCTGCAATGACGGCCTGTATGGTCACGGCTCGCAAGGTCTGCGCGGATGGCGTCGGCATCGTAGCTCTTGTCCGCGAGAAGCGCCTGTGGCGTCTGTTCCGGCAACACGATCAGCGTGTCATAGGCCTTGCAATCCGCCGCTTCCCCAACCGTCAGGTGGAAGGCGAGTAGTCGTCCTCGGGCGTCAGCCAGACAGTGAAGCTTACTGCTGAACCCGCCCCGCGAGCGGCCAAGAGCTCGTCGATGAGCCCCCCCCCCTTTCCGCCCGCTGCCGAGACATGGGCGCGAACCGTGGTACTATCGATGCTGTAATGCCCACTGTCCGCCATGATCTCGGCCAGCGTAACCGAAACGGCTTCCCAGACCCCGGCCTCAGTCCAGCGCCGAAACCGGCGGTAGATCGTGTTCCAATTCCCGTATTTGGGTGGCACGTCGCGCCAGGGTGTCCCACAGCGAACGCGCCAAAGTATGCCGTTGATGATAGAACGGTTCTGCTCGGGACGCCGACCTCGCCCTCGGTTCGCGGCATCAATCGGCAGCAACGCTCTCAAAACACGCCATTCTGCTTCGGTGAGATCGCCCCGGCTCAAGCCTGCCTCCAAAAGGCAGTCTTGAATCAACCTTCAATGGCAGCGTCAACCAATTCGTCCACGTCGCCTAGGCGCCGCCTTAGTCCTCCTTCGAGCCATAGCTGTAGTAGTTATAGGCATAATACTTGTAATCATCACCGCCGACTTGCGGGCTGAACCGGTTCAAAACGACACCAAGAATGGACGCCTTGATGAGGGAAAGACGACGTATGGCCGACTTGACAGCACCACGGTGGAAGCTCGACGCATCGATGACAAAAAGGACGCCATCCGCATGGTTTGCCAGGATCGCAGCGTCCGAGAGTCCCAATAATGGCGGACAGTCGAGGACTACCATGTCGTATCGGCTTCGTATGTCGGCAAGGAAATGTGCCAGGCCCTCTCCGGCGAGGATCAGCGCCGGATCTGGCGGGATCGGCAAGCCCGAAATATAGTTCAGCGTTGGAATGTCCGACGATTGCACCACTTCATCGAAGGATTTCTGCCCAGTCAGAACGTCGGTCAGGCCGGAACCGCCAGTGCCACCCATGACATGATGCAGCGTCGGCCTGCGTAAATCGGCATCGACCAGAAGCACGCTCTTGCCGAGTTGCGCGACGTCTCTGGCCACCGAGCGGGAAGTCGTCGACTTGCCCTCTGACTCTCGCGAACTGGTCACTGCCAGAACCTTGGGCAAGCCGCTTGTCGTCGAATAGCGCAAGTTTGTGACCAGCGAACGATACGCTTCACTGAGGCTCGAGCGACGATCCAGCAGCTCTTCGCGTACGTTTTCGGTCTTCTGGTTCGGTATGAGACCAAGCAACCGCATACCGAGCTTGCGTTCGACATCGTCCGGCGTGCGAATTGCATCGTCGAAGATTTCCTTCAGACCCACCGTCACTGCCGCCAGGACCAGGCCGAAGAAGAAAGCGAGGATCAGATTGAGAAGAAACTTCGGCGACGACGGGATCGTGGGGACCTCGGCCCGATCGACGAGGGTAACGTTGTTGGACGCCGAACCTGCTGATGCATTGAGTTGGTTGAAACGTGACAACAAACCCTCGTAGAGTCCACGATTCGTATCCGCAACGCGCTTGAGCACCGAATACTGGACACCGCGATCCTGCTCATCAAGCGCCTCTCCGCGCAGAGCCTGCACACGGCTGATGAGGGATTTCTCACGCTCGGTCGCAGCCTCGAAATCAAGCTGCGCGGACTTGCGAATGGCCGTTGCGATAACGTTGATGCGACGATCCAACTCGGCAATCTGCGCGCGTTTCGCCTTGACGGTGGAATAGCCATCAAGGTGGCGCGACTGTTCGTCCGCCAAGTCACCCTCGATCTTCGCCTTATCTCCAAGGAGCTGCATGATCGCAGGGTTCGAATTGACCTCAGGCACGGTTAGAACAGGCTGGTTGGACACTGTCGACCAACGCTCTTCGGCAGCGATCCGGTCAGCGGTTGCCTTGGAGGCGGCATCGGCGAGTTGCAGCAGCGTATTGTTAGTCACCGACAGCGCCGACTCTTGACGCCCACCCTGCCCTTCGCCCGTTATACGAATGAGACCGGCTGCACGGGCGTACTGATTGAGATCTCGCTCAGACTGAGCAAGCTTCGAACGGGCTTCCTCCAACTGGTCGGACAGGAAGCGCCGTGCATAAGCTGAGCTTTGGTACTTCTGATTGAGATTATATTCTATGTATCGTTCGGCGTAGATGTTTGCGAGCTTGGCGGCGAGACCAGCGTCCCGAGACTTGATGGTGATGGTCGCAATGCGGCTGTTCAACGGCAATTCGACGAGAAGATTGTCCATAAGAAGGGTTACGGCTTCATCTTCCCGCACATCGTCGAGCTTGCGCCCCTTGGCGTCCTCCTCATCCGGAAACTGGCCGCCAAGCGCGTCAAAGAATTCCGAATTTCTAGCGAAGCGGCCACTCTTCACCACCGCACGGGCGAGAGAGCGACTTTCGACAATACCCTTCTGGGTCTGCAGGAAGCGATCAGTATCCTGAGCAGGTGGAACCTTCTGCAGGTCGCCACCCTCGATGATCTGGTCTGCCTGATCTTCGATAAGCACGCGGGCGCTCGACTTGTAAGTCGGCGTCATCAACAACGTGAGAACCGCCCCCAGTATGACCGTACCGGCAACGATCCCGCAAATCAGCAGGACATTGCGGCGAACGATGTGGATGAGGCTTTTAAAAAACTGGGCAAGATCAAGCCCGGCGCCGTCGCCTTCGGGATATTCTCCAAGAATTTCCCCGTCGAGAATTGCGTCTTTCAAGTTTTTTCCGCCATATTTAAGTTGGATCGCTCAGGATCATTTCGTCCGGCTTCGCTGGACTTGCCCGCGTCTGCAAATCAGCGTCGATCACAATCAGCCGATACAGAAACACCGCCGCCAGAATGGTTGAACCTTGTGTCCGTCATCTCCGTGCAGCGACATCGCGGCCCTCCGTTCCCTCAAACTGTGATGACCAAGCACCCAGCAGCAATGCCAGCATCAATCCGATGATGGATAGTAGCGTCTGGTTCCGCAGGGGATAGTCCAAAATCGACTGCAGGAGGAAGAGCGCACACAGACCGACTGACACGAGAGGGACTCCACCTCTGCGGACTGCGCGAATGCACGCCCATCCCAGAAAGATCAGCCAGGTCGCCATCAGTGCGAGTCCCACGACACCGGACTCGAGCGTTACCTCAAGGAAGTCATTGTGCGCCCGGGCGGCACGACCAGGGCCGATGTACTCCAGCGATTCGTCCAACTGGAACACTTCGTCGAAGGTGCCGATGCCACTTCCCACCGGCCAGAAATGCTTGATCGAACCCACCGTGTCCCGCCAGATCAGCGGCCTTGCATCCTGAAGGTCATCGAAACGGGACAAGCTGAGCTGGATCCTGCGGTTCTCCATCGCAAGTCCCGCGATCGCCCCCATTACGGCCAGGACAACGACGGCACCAAGGGAAAGCTTGCGCCACGAAATGCTCCGCCCCTTGCGCGCCTGCCACATGCTCATCATGAAGAGTGCTGCAGGCACTACCACCAGCGCCATTCCCGAACGGGACCGCGTCAGGAAAAGGCCGATGAGCAGCAGCACCGCGACGGCCGCGGACGCCAGATGCCAGACCGGCCGCTGCCTGCGTCCCGGCAAAAGGCCAACCAGCGCGCAAAGAGCCACATCTATGAAAAGTCCTGCCGAGTTGTGGTTGGCGAAAGTTCCAACCAGGTCACCCGAACCGACCACTTCGGAATAAGGCACCAGCAGACGGTTGCCGAGGGCCAATTGCTGCGCCCCTAGCAGCACCACAAAGGTTCCTGCAGCTACGACGACCAGCAGTAGCAACCGCTTGGCCTGGTCCGAAAGGTTCCACGTCAGGATCAGGACGGCAAGCGGAGGCATCAGCGAAAACCACGCAACAGCGGTTCTTCGCACGTTCAGCGAAAACGGACGCCAGTCATCCTGCGCGTCGACAAGAGCCAAAGCCTCCGTGACCAGATTTCGACCGGGAAGACTCTGCCAGACCGAAGGAGGCAGAGGAATGACCTGCAGTACGGGAAGCAGCAGAGAGGCCGCGACGAGGAAAACCGCAGGCCGCGGCGCATTCTCGAAAAATTCCAGACATGCCTTGCGATTGCAGGCGATGACGGCGATCGCGGCGAGCTGCACCACGAGATTGGCCAAACCGGCTCCAGACCCGCCCCCTCCGAAAAGAAGCGCCGCGACGAGGAGCGCAGATGCCTGAACCGCTCGACCGTCAGACATAAAAAAAACCGGTGACTTCCGGTTTGTTGCCGATCGAACTGACAGAAATCCACCTCTGGCAAGCCAAATGAGATCGTATTGCTAGAAACTCTGCCCTGCCGCAACAGGGCAGAGTTCCCAAAACTCAGATTAATCAGGCGCCGTCGGACTTGTCGTCCTTGACCGCCTCGTAGATGCCGTAGCCAGCAGCCGCCGCACCGACAACCGCCAGAACGACGATGGCCGAGTCAGCCTTCTGCTTGCCCTTGACGGCCATCGACTGACGCGAGCCAAGACCCGAAACGCTCGAGATCTTGCCGGTCGATGCCGATGCGGTCGTACCAGCCTGAGCTGCGACCGGAGCGGCGAGCATGCCGGCGGCAGCAGCCGAAAGCATGATGTTCTTAAGGTTCATGTGGCCTCCTTAAACCTGTTTAGTTGGACTCACTCGTTCGACGAGGTATACCGCACTGCACAATGAAACGCAAAATGAATTACGTATTTCGCCTGATGCGTGCTGCACGTGCGATGATCTGTGCGTGCGCAATTAGTGGCAGCGCGATTTCGGCCTCGTTTGCAGCAACGCCGGAACCCTGGCCGATAACCTTGCGAACACAGATGCAGCGATTGGCAACAGTTGGATTCAGACTGGATCTTGCCGCTACCGATCTTTGCGCGAACAAGGCTGCTGGAACCGGCCTCGGGCTCGATTCCATTTCGGCCTACGCGGATGGGGACAAGGATCTGGTCGCCGAAATCCTGCACATGGGCGATGCCCCCCAGATCGCTGCCGTGGTTGCCGGGAGCCCTGCTGACGCTGCCGGCATCGCGGTTGGCGATGACCTGCTTTCGATCAACGGCACCCCCGCGTCGAGCACCCTTTCGGACGGCACCGGGCTCGTAGCGGACGGAATCGAGCAATATCTGGCAGCCCTCCCCGTGGGGACCCCGGTTCGCCTTGGCCTGCGACGAAACTCCCGCTCGTTCGAGACGAGCGTGATTCCCAGGCAAGTCTGCTCCGCAAGGTTCGTCATAAAGACCGGCAAGGGCATCACGGCATTCAGCGACAGCGTCAACGTAGCCGTTTCCAGCGAACTGATAGCGTTTGCACAAAACGACGACGAACTGGCACTGATAGCAGGACATGAACTCGGCCACGTCGTGCACCGTGACGGTGAGGCACGAAGCCTTTCCGAGCGGCGGAGGATGGAAGATCGTGCGGACCTGATGGGCGCCCGCCTTGCGACATGCGCTGGCTACAGCCCCTCTGCAGGCATAGAGTTCTGGCTGCGTCGCGATAGAAAGGACTGGCTTCGGATGTTCCGTGACCCCACCCATCGATCGCGCAAGAGCCGCGTGGAATTGCTACGGGCAGAGATACCGTCAATCAAATGCCCCGCAGAAGCTTTACCGTCGGCGGCTGAACGTGATTAGCAGTACTGCAAGCGCGTTGTGCTTGCGCAACCACGGCCTGCGCATTACGCCCGAACCAACCAACCCATCCTCGTCCCGATGGAGACATCCGGTAGTGAAAGAAACCAAATCGCCCATCCTGCTGGCCATGTTGCTTGCAGGTTCGATCCTTTCGGGGTGCAGTACGACGACTAACAACCCCGATCTGCCTGATGGGGCTGCTGCATACGACACAATC
The DNA here is from genome assembly GCF_057808725.1 of Novosphingobium sp. FG90. Classification (NCBI taxonomy): domain Bacteria; kingdom Pseudomonadati; phylum Pseudomonadota; class Alphaproteobacteria; order Sphingomonadales; family Sphingomonadaceae; genus Novosphingobium; species Novosphingobium sp. FG90. Next base: position 67,044 of record NZ_JBMDIO010000026.1, on the reverse strand, counting down.
CCGGCCACGGTTCCTGTCCCCACCGCCTATCCGATCCGCCCGAAGGACGTTCTGACGCTGCGTGTCTTCGGAGAGCCCGATATTTCGCAGGACGAGTTGCGGGTAGACGAAAGCGGGATGATCCAGGTGCCACTGATCGGTACGGTAAAGGCGGCCGGTCGCCCAGCGGAAGACGTATCGCAGGAAATCTCGCAACGACTGGCGCAGAACTATCTTCGCGATCCGCAAGTCGCGGTTTCCGTAAAGGAAGTCGCGCTCAGCTATGTGTCGGTAGAAGGTGAGGTCAAGAAGCCGGGCGTTTACGAGATCGATGGGCGCACCACGTTGCTCGCATCGATCGCACGCGCAGAAAGCCCGACGCCTACCGCCAAACTCAATGAAGTCGTCGTCTTCCGAACCATAGACGACAAGCGGATGGTGGCCCGCTTCGATCTGAAGAGAATTCGCACCGGGCTCGATCCCGATCCGATGATTCTTGACGGTGACGTAGTGATGGTCGGCTTCTCCGCGAAGAAGGGCCTCTGGCAAGATATTCTCAAGACCGCGCCATTCTTCAATGCTTTTGCGGTTCTCAGCACTCGCTGATGATATAGACATAGAAGTTGTGACTTATGGACAAGCTTGTTCGCACGACGACTTGCAAACAAGCTTGCCATTATATTTACACGACACATCCATTCCACATGCAAGACAGCCTTCAGGATCATTGCAAGGAACGTCATGACCGTTAAGCATCCTGTTCTCGTTACCGGCGGCGCCGGATACATCGGCAGCCACGCGGTCCTTGCGCTCCGCGATGCAGGGTGGCCGGTGACGGTGATCGACAACCTCGTCACAGGATTTCGCTTTGCGGTGCCCGAAGGCGTCGCCTTCTATGAGGGCGACATCGAGGATCAACAGCTGCTCGCCAGGATATTCGCCGAGCAGCGCATCGGCGCGATCATGCATTTCGCGGGATCGGTCGTGGTGCCGGAGTCCGTCGAGAACCCGCTGAAATACTACCACAACAATACGTCGAAGAGCCGCGCGCTGATTGAGGCCGCGGTAGCGGCGGGGGTTCGTCACTTCATCTTCAGTTCGACGGCAGCGACCTACGGCATACCCAAGGTCTCACCCGTCAATGAGCAGGCGCCCCAGGTGCCCATCAACCCATACGGCATGTCTAAGCTCATGACGGAAGCGATGCTGGCTGACGTCTCGCATGCCCATGCGTTCAATTTCTGCGCCTTGCGGTATTTCAACGTCGCCGGAGCCGACCCGGCGGGACGGACCGGGCAATCTACGGCAGGGGCGACGCACCTCATCAAGGTCGCGGTCGAGGCTGCCTTGGGCAAGCGGTCGCACGTCGGTGTCTTCGGCACCGATTTCGACACTCCCGACGGTACGGGTGTACGCGACTACATCCACGTGTCCGATCTGGCGGATGCGCATGTGCTCGCGCTTGAGGCATTGATTGCAGACGAAACACGCTCGCTGGCCATGAATTGCGGCTATGGTCGCGGCTTCTCGGTGCTTGAGGTGCTGGACGCGGTTGATCGGGTCACCAATCGCACCATCGATCGTCGCCTGGAAGGCCGTCGCGCCGGGGACCCGGACTCGCTCATCTCCGATAACAGTCGGATCAAGGCAACTCTGCCATGGACACCGCGCTACGACGACCTGCCGACTATCGTTGAGCACGCACTTGCATGGGAACGCAAGCTGGGTGAACTTCGGGAAACGACCAAGGCCGACTGACAGGCCGCGCTCCCGTTTTCTCGCCCGGACACCTCTCGATATCAGTCACACTTTCCTGATCCAGCGTGATCCGTGAGATTTCCGGACGATCGGCTGGCCACAGCCCTCGCACAATCGGACATACATGTTGCCGTTCCAATGGTCCTTGCCTCGGACCGGCGTGTGACGATTGAGCAGGCACTTCAAAAAACGAAACATCGACAAGACTGAAACAATTCCCGGACAAGATAATGGCGAAAGCCGGAGCCTTTTCGCTGACCGCAAAAGGAAATGGCCGCAGCAGGGCGAACCCTGTCGCGGCCATCGATTTGACAAAATCGGATTATGCGCCGTCCGACTTGTCGTCCTTCACCGCTTCATAAGTGCCGTAACCGGCAGCCGCAGCAGCGAGCAGACCAACGACGACCACCGTGCCATCAGCCTTCTGCTTGGCCTTGACCGAAGCAGAACGGCGCTCACCAACGCCCGAGACGCTGGTGATCTTGCCGACCGATGCAGCAGCCGTGGTGCCGGCCTGAGCTGCAACCGGTGCTGCCAACACGGCAGCGCCGGTGAGCGCGAGCAGCGTATGCTTGAGCTTCATATGACGTTCTTCCTGATGTCACCGGGGTCTTCGACCATCTCGCCCCGTGACGCTGAAAGTGCAAAAAATCGAAATGGTTCCTTCTGATTTGCCTCGATCTGCACCGACGTCAACCCATCATAAGGATTCGCCGTAGGATCAATACCTTGGGCGATTAAATCCAAATATTTGAAATCACTGTATATTTCCAAGCATCAGAACGCCACGCTCAGCCCCGCACGCGCCGACAGGTCGGTGCCGGTGCTCGTCCGCTCCGTGCGGGCAGAAATCTTCCATGTGAAGTCGTAGCCGCCCGCGAGCATGCTCACTTCGCCGATCCATGCGCCCTTGAGGCTGTCGCCGGTGATCGTGAAGGCATCGCCGGCGTCATAGCTGTCGCCGCCGTTGAAGTAGGCGGTCGTGCTGCCGAGCTTTCCGGTAAGGACCTCGCGGCGTCCGGCTTCCAGCTGGAAGGTCAGCGGACGCCAGTCGGGCGAGATCGTGCCCAGCGAGTAGGATGCGGCGACCGTCGGCGTGGCGGTCAGCATCTTGCTGGTGCGGCTCGCGACGGTAAGCGCCATGGCGTCCGAATCGGCGGTTTCGGCATAGCCGTCCTCCTTCAGCCACATCTGCTCCAGTTCCAGCTTGGGCTTGAGGCTGAAGCGGCGCGACATGTCGAAGCGATACGAGGCGCCCGCCAACCCCGAGAACAGCCAGCCCTTCCAGCTGCCATCGGCCGAGTACGAGAAGTCGGTATCGTCAATCGTGCCGGTGTAGGTCCGGGTCGAATCGATCGAAATCCGCGAGGCGCCGACTCGCGCCCAGGCGAGCAGCGGACCGTTCTGCATGCGCCAGAACAGGCCGAGGTCATGCTGGCCGATGTCGAGCTTTCCGGTGCCGCCGTTGTTCTTCACCTTGCCCTGCATCCAGGCATACGAGACGCCGAAGTTGCCGAGGTCGGTATGCCGCTCGACGCCGCCCGAAAGGCCCCATCCATTCGCCTTGTATCCGGCCGTGCCGGTGGCGTCCTTGCTGGCGCGCCAGTAGATCGGTTCGAACCAGCCGCCGATGTCTGAGATGTCGAACAGGGTGGTATCGTCGCTGATATGACGCGCAGCGAGGCGATCGGCTGTGGTCACGGCCTTGAACACGCCGCCGGCATGATCGGGCAGCAGGCCGCCGACCTGGTCGCGCAAGGTCGCCGAGTCCTCGACCTGGAGCAGGCTGTCGGTGATGTCGTCATCATTCTGCGCCGTCGCGTAGATCGCGTCCCAGGCGGAAGCCTGCGACCTGGTAAGGCCGAGTTCGCCGGTCGTCTTGCGCGAAAGGGTCAGGTAGACGTTGTCCTCATCGCTGGTGACGGCGCCATTGTAGATGAACGGCGTGTCGACCGAGGAGTTGAGCGCCCCCTGGATGGTGAGATCGTCCGAAGTGAGCACCGTGTACGTGCCCTCGGCGGTCGCGAGGCTGTTCACCGTCGCCGACACGCTGGCACCATCCGCCAGTGTCGCGCTGTTGACCACGATGGTCGAGCTCTCGTCCCCGTCGACATAGACGCCGATCGTGCCGCTCGACCCGACCGTGAGAGTGCCGAAATTGACGGTAGTCGCCTCGTCGGGAATGAGCGTGCCGCCATTGACGGTCACCGCGACGTTGTCCGCATTGGTGAACTGGCCCGAGTAGGTCGCGGTATCGTTGAGGGTGACGGTGCCGGCCTCGCCCGCAAAGTCCATCGTGCCCGAATACGTCGACTTGCCCGCGAGCGTCGCGGTTGCCGTGCCGCTGCCGAAGTATACGTCGCCGGTGTAGACCGCGTTGCCGGACAGGCTCAGCGTATCGTCGCCCCCATTGAAATAGGTGTCGCCGACGATCTGGCCGGTCGACGCCGAAAGGCTGTCGTTGCCCGAGCCCAGCAGGATGTTGCCGCTGATCTGGGCATAGATGGAGGGGTCTTCCTCGTCATTGTCCTCGACGTATTCGGCGCTCGTCTCGGCATCGTCGTCGTTGAGGTACTGGGTGATGGTGACGCCGGTGGTGTTCGCCGACAAGTCGATCGCGGTGCGCGTGTCCGTGCTCGAGCCGCCCGCGGTGATGAAGCCGGTATTCTCGATCGAGGTCAACGTGCCGGACAGGTCGCGGATCGCCGTCGTCGAGCCTTCGCCGCTGGAGGTGAGCGACGCCGAGATCGTGCCGCTGTTGTAGAGGCTGGTGACCGTGCTGCCTTCGTTGATGAGCAGCGCCGTCGCCGACTGGTCGTAGGAGATCGCGCTGAGCGTGCCCGAGACGCCGATGCCGTCAGTCAGGGTGACGTTGCCGCCCTGCCCGCCGATCACCAGGCCATAGGCGTCGGTATTGCTGTAGTAGGAGTTGGCTGTCACCGACCCGTCGATCACGATCGAGTAGGTGCCCATGTTGCCGGTAACCGAGCCGACCGTGATGTCGCTGGTTCCGCCGACCTGAAGCGCGGGGCCATTGCCGTATGTGGTGATGACGCCGGTGGCTTCTTCGCTGTCGTCGACGCCGTCTCCATCCTCGTCGTCGTTGTCGTCATCGCGGTCGACCGGCGCGGCGGCCACGTAAATGCCGCCATCGACGTTGCCGGTGATCGAGACCGCCGCGGTGCCGGTGCGCAGCGCCGCGCGCGAGAGCACTTCGGTCGTACCGTCATCGTCGGTGTAGGAGTAGCCCTTGGTCACGGTGCCCTGGATGGTCACCGTCCCGCTGACGTCGCCCGCCACGTCGATCGCGCTCGATCCCGAACCGACGACCGAGACGGTGCCCTCGACGGTCAGATCGCCGCCGATTCCTTGCGCCGAGATCCCCACCGCGTTGTCGCCGATCACCTTGATCGTGCCGGTATTGGTGATCGAGCCGGTCCAGTCGCCATCGAGCACGATGCCGCCCGAGTTCTTGCCCTCTACCGTGATCGAGCCTTCGTTAAGGATCGTGCCTGCCGCATCGCCGGTCACGTGCACACCATAGCGATTGCTCGCCGAAGCGATGTTGTCGGTGACGATGCCGTCCGAATCGTCATCATCGACGACGTAATCCTCCAGCACGGTGATCACGCCGTCCTCGCCGATGTCGAGGCTCGAGGTCGTCCCGGCATTGACGGTGATGCCCGACGTGTTGCTGGCACCGCCCATTTCCAGGGTGCCGCCCATGGTCACGGTCGAGTCGCTGTCGACGGTGATGGCGCTGCCGCTGGCCAGCGTGATCGTGCCGTTCTCGCCCACCGTGACGTTGCCGGCGCTGGACGTCGAAAGCGCGCTCGTGGTGTCCTTGGTCACCGAGGTATCGGCAAGCGAGGGGGTGGAGACGAGCGCGAGCGCGAGCGCTCCAAGGCTGGCGGTATTGTTCATCGAACGCATGGCGAGGGTGTCCCGAAAAGGATGATGTTCAAGTGATCGTGGTGGAAGACCCGGCGGCCTCAGGTGGCGATGCCGATGACCGCAGTGCCGGTGTATCCGGCGGTCACGCTGCCGCTGAGACTCGGCGTCTGCTGGGCGATCTGGGCAGAGGTGTTGTCGCCGAACACGTTGTCGGACGAGAGCGAGATCGCGTTGTAGTTGGCGATGCTGGCGGTGTAGCGGGTGTCGCCGGTGAACACGGCGGTATTGTTGGCGGCCGGCATCGCAAGCTGGGAGATCAGCGTCGCCGTGCGTCCGGTGCTGGCCGAAGTCAGGCCGCCCGTGAACACCTCGAAATGGATGTGCGGCCAGCGACCCGAGTAGCAGGCCGGATAGATCGTGGTGAACGTGACCTTGCCGTCACTGTCCGTCACCTGCACGCCGCGCAGGTAGCTTTCGGTCGTGACCCCGCTCGAGTAGAGCGAATAGAGGCCTGCCGCATCGCAGTGCCACACGTAGATCGCCGCCCCCTCTATCGGCGCGCAGCCATTGCTTACGTCGACGAGTTGCAGTTCGATCGTAAGTTGCACGCCATCGGCGGTATTGGTCGAGCCGATGAAGCTGGAACGGATGTCCGAGCGCACCACGCCGCTCTGGGTGAGCACGTTCGAGGTCGAGCCACTGGCCGTGTTGGTGCCATCGGCCGGGTAAGGGCCATTGGTCTCGGTGGGATCGGCGATGCAGCTTGCATCCGAGGTGCCCCCCGAAGTGGATGACGAAGTGGTGCTCGACGTCGAGGAGGACGAACTCGAGGTGGATGACGACGAGGTCGAAGAGGAACTGGCAGCATCCGAGCTCGACGAGCTGGAGGCATCATCACCGCCGCACGCGCTAAGCGCGGCAGCCGTGCCCGCACTGACCATGAACGCCAGCGCCCGGCGCCGGGCGAACATCTCGCGCCCTATCGCCTGAAGGTCTTCGGCCAGGCCATGACCGTGCGGCTCCCCGCCAGAGGCGCCCCGCTCCCGAAATCCCATCACCGTCCTCCTTCGCGTCCGGCGTGATCGCTGGACCTGAGCGGCGAGGACTGTGCTGCGGGCTTTGCCCGGGGATTTCAGGCGAATTGCACGAGAATTGCGATCAGTTTGCGATCGCGCGCAATGGAGAGGGCGCGCTAACCCGCCGGGCGATCGTCCGCGACCGCCGGGACGAACAGGTAACCCTCGTTGCGAACGGTGCGGATGATATCGCTGCCGCCCTCGCCATCGGAAAGCTTGCGCCTCAGACGCGAAAGCTGGACGTCGATGGCCCGGTCATAGTGATCCGAATCCTCTCCGCGCGACCAGTCGAGCAGCTGGTCGCGCGTCAGCACGCGCCGCGGGTGCTCGGCAAAGGCGCGCAGCAACCGGAATTCGCCATCGGACAACGATATCAGCGCATTGGTCGGGTCGAACAGCAACCTCAGGCCAAGATCCATGCGCCATCCCGAGAAATGCAGGCAGTCGCCCGAATCGACCTCGATGGTTCGCGGCGCGGCCGCCTCGGCCGGACCTGCGGCGGGCGCGGCCCCGGCCCTGCGGCGCAGCACGGTGCGGATACGCGCCAGCAGTTCGCGCGGATTGCACGGCTTGGCGAGATAGTCGTCAGCGCCCATCTCCAACCCGACGATCCGGTCTACGTCGCTGCCGACTGCCGACAGCATGATCACCGGCGGGGCATCCGGCCCCATCTGGCGCAGGGCGGTGAGCCCGTCCTCACGCGGCATCATGACGTCGAGCACGATCAGGTCGAAATTCTCGGCCGCCAGCAGCTTGCGCATTTCCAAAGGATCGGCCGCCGTGGTCGTATCGTAGCCGTGCTTGGCCAGGAAATCGCCGATCAACGAGCGAATGCCCTCGTCGTCGTCGACGATGAGAATGCGGGTGTGCAGGTCCATTGCATGCGGTTCTAGGATCATTCCGCGCTGATGGATAGTGCGTGTTCCGGGCAGATTTCAGGGGCCGTTACAGGCTGCGACACCCTTGAAATGTCGCTGCAAAGCGGTGAAATCCACCGGCAACCTGCCCCCCCGACAAGTTGGTTCATGGACAGTCGAGCTTGCCGCGATACGTATCGGCCAGCCGTGTTCGCGGACCTTAGTGCGCCCCCCGCGCCCTTCACCGCGACTCACGGCCCCGATGCGTTCAAGGCCACCGTCCAGGACCCCTCCGCCAAGGGGTCCTGCGGTGCCGGGGCCGTCGATCGAGCGGGTTCTGTAGTCGCACCCGTCCCGTTCGCCGACGGCCCCGGAATTGGTAAAGAAATTGCTCGAAATGCTCTCCACACGTCGGATAATTTCTTGATTTGGAGTCCGCAAAACGACACAAGCGCGTGGTACTTCGCGCACCGCCAGCTAATGCGGCGCCTGAAACGCGCTTTTGGCCAGAAAGTTTCCTTCCGGACCTGCCGCTTTTCGCGCGGCGCGTCCGGACCGGTCCGAGGTGACCGTTCCCGCAAGCCGCTTCGGTGGGCGGCGGGAACGCGGAGCGGGGACAGGAGGGACGTGTCCCTCTCTCCTGTCCCCGCTTCGCATATCGCGCGCAGACTTCTGTCCCGCGACAATCCTCCATCTCGAATTCGCCGTGATCGCATGGCAAAGCACGCACCATGACTCTTCCCGAGATTCCACGCCGACTCGGCATGCCGCTGGCCATGCAGATGGTGGCGATCCTGGTGTGCGCCTTGGTGGCGGCACAGGCAGTCACGCTCGCGCTGACCGTCATCCTGCCGCCGCGTCCAACCGAACGCTGGAACATGGATGAAGTCGCGGACGCCCTTGGCGGCGGCCCTGCCCCCGATCGCCTTGAGCGCAAGACCATGAGCGGTCCGCCCGATGTCAGCGGGCAAGGCTGGCTGGTCTCCGAATCCTCGCGCGATGCACTGGCCCGGCGCATCGGCCAGCCCGCGAACGATGTGGTGCTCGCTTTCTACACCCAGCTTCCGGTCGGCGGCGTCGCCGTGCCGACGGGCGGCCGATCGCCGCTTGCCGTGAAATCTCCCGGTTCGGGCAGCCTGTCCTCGCTGCTGATCGACGAGGCCCACGCCCAGGCGATCCCGGGCGGGCCGCCTGCGGGTGGCTCGGCCGGTCCCGCAGGCCTGCCGGGCGGAGGTTTTCCCGGTGGCCGGATGCCGGGCGGCAACTTCCCCGGCGGGGGTTTTCCGGGCGGGGCCGGCCCTCGCGTGCCTGCACAGCCCGGCTCATCCATGCCCCGCCCCAATCTGCCCGGCGGGCAAATCGGCGGCGGCAAGGGCGGCATGGCCCCCGGGCAGACCGGCGGCACCCGCCCCGGTGCAGGAAATGGTGCAGGAAATGGCCAAGGAAATGTCCCGGGAAATGGAACGGGTGAAGGCGGACGCCCGATCGGCAGTCCGGGCGCCGCACGCGGCGCCGGCCCCTTCGCCCAGCCCGGCCTGACGCCCGGTATCGGCTCCGCTCCGCCCAGTCCCGTCATTGCCATCGCGCCGCCGGTCGCCCAGCCGGGTCCGGCAGCCGAGCCGACCAGGGAGATCCGGCGCGCGCCAGGCCGCCCGGCCGCGAGGCCCACCGCGACCGCAGCGGCTTCCACTCCGGCCATTCAACCCCAGCCTGTCGCTTCCACGCCCCCTGTCGCGGCAGCCGCACCCTCGCCCAAGCCCGCCACGCAGGCACAGCCGATCCCCGCGCCGCAGCCCATCCCCTTCCGCCGTGCGACGAGCGCGCTGTTCGATGTCGCCTCGCCCCCGTTCATCGAGGGGGACTTCATAGCGGCCGCAAGGCAGTCCGACGGGACCTGGCTGGCCGTGGCGCCGCGCGCCGAGCCCTTCCCCAACGCCTGGCAGACCCGGGTGATGCTGTGGTTCGCACTGTCGCTGGCGATCGTCAGCCCGCTGGCCTGGCTGTTCGTGCGCCGCATCGTCGTGCCGCTGCGTGATTTTGCCCAAGCCGCCGAACAGCTCGGCCGCGATCCTTCGGCGACCATCCTGCCGCTGTCCGGCCCGGCCGAGATCGGACGCGCGGCGAATGCCTTCAACCAGATGCGCCACCGCCTTCGAGCCTTCGTCGACGATCGCACCGCCATGGTCGGCGCGATCAGCCATGACTTGCGCACCCCCCTCACCCGGCTGCGCTTCCGCATCGAGGACGTGCCCGATGACCAGCGCGAGGGCCTGCTGAAGGAAGTGACCGAGATGGAAGCGATGATCAGCCAGGTCATTGCCTTCATCCGCGACGCCTCGACGCCCGGCCCGCGCCAGCGGCTCGACTTCGCCGAACTTATCGCCGGGAGTGTCGCCGACTGGCAGCTGGTCGGCGCAAAGGTCGAGATCGAGCGCAATGCCCACATCCCGGTCGAGGTCGATCCGGTCGGCATCCGCCGCCTGCTCGGCAATCTGCTGGAAAACGCGGTCAAGTATGGCGACAGCGCCCGCGTGCGTGTCTCCCTCAGCGGCAACGAGGCCGTCGCGGAGATCGTCGATGCCGGCCCGGGTATCCCCGAGGATGAGTTCGATCGCGCCTTCGAACCGTTCTACCGCAGCGAAGCCGCGCGCAAGTCGGGCCGGAACGGCAGCGGGCTCGGCCTCGCGGTCTGCCGCTCGATCGCGCGGGCGCACGGCGGCGACGTCTCCTTCGCGCACGGTCAGGATGGCTTCGTGGCGCGTGTGAGCGTACCGGCCGCGTTCGTCCCGACCCTGCGCAAAGCGGCCTGAGCGGACGCCCGGACCATGCGCAGGCATCTCCACGCCCTTGGTGCGTCACTGCTGCTGTCGCTGCCTCTTCAGCCTGCCGCCGCGCAGGAAACCGAAGAGGCAGCCGCAGTCGAAGCGACTACGACCGCCCCCTCTTCCAGCGATGCGGAGGCCGGCACCGCAACCGCGACCGACCCCGTGCAAGTCGCTCCGCTGCGATGGACGGCGACAGCCTCCGGCGGCATCAGCGCCCGCGACGATGGACCGGATGGAAGCTGGCAGTCGCTCAGCCTGACGCGCACCTTGGGCCGCGGCTACCTGCGCGCCAGCGCCATGCGCTACCACGGCACGCTGCAACAGTCGGACGTCGCGCTGCCCTCGGACTACTACGTCGCGACGCTGGGAGCGGGCGGAAACTTCGACAACTGGGTCGTCGACGGCTGGGTCAGCTACGGCAGGCAGGATTACGGCCGGATCAGCACATCGCTGGGCAGCCGTGCCAGTACCGGCGCCAGGGGCAGCGACTATTACGCCATCGGCGGCGATTTCGGCCGCGTGCTGCCACTTGGGTCGCGCTTCTTTCTCACGCCGACCCTGGCCGCGTCGTTCGCGGACGGAAAGCTGCTGCGCCCGGTGCCCGATGCCCTTGGTCTGCGCGATCAGGAAACCGACGAACCGACCTGGTCGGCCAATGCCACGATGCGCGTCGACTATGCATTCGGCAGCAGCAGGGAGCACTACGCCGGTCTCTCCTTTTCGCGGAACTGGACCAGCAACGGCCTGTCCGCATTGAGGGTCCGACACAATCCCGACCCTGACGCGGAACTGCCGTTCCGGCTCGACAGCAAGCACTATGCCGACAGCTGGTTCGAGGTGGGCGCCACCACCAACATGAAACTGGGGCGCAATCTCTACCTCGACCTGTTCACCACGCGCAGCTTCGGCGTGAAAGCCGGGAACGTCACGTCCGCAGGAGCGACCCTGCGCCGCTCGTTCTGATCGAACCGCTCAAAAAGTGGCCACAGGTTATCTTCTGGTCCACTATTTTGCCTTAGCTAAGCGATTGCAATCGGACTGAAACGGACAGGCGGCAGAGCGCGCGAAATGATGACAGGACAAGTTTCGAAGGTGGCAACATCGAGCGTGCTGGTGACCGGAGCCGCCGGCTTCATCGGCAGCGCCGTTGCCGAGGCGCTGATGAGCCGGGGCCAGCCGGTGATCGGCATCGACAACCTCAACGACTATTATCCGGTCTCGCTCAAGCGCGCGCGCCTCGACGGGCTCGCCGCGCGTCATGGCAACCTGTTCCATTTCCACGAGCTCGACTTTGCGGACATGTCCGCGCTGACCGAGACACTGGCGCCCTTCACGTTCGACACCATCGTCCACCTCGGTGCACAGGCCGGTGTCCGGTACTCCCTGGAAAACCCGCAGGCTTACGTCGCCTCCAATCTTGCCGGGCACGTCAACATGCTGGAGGTCGCCCGCGCCCGGCAGGTCGTCCACATGGTCTACGCCAGTTCAAGCTCGGTCTACGGCGGCAACACGAAGCTCCCCTTCGCCGTGGAAGACCGCGCGGACCATCCCGTCTCGCTCTACGCGGCGACCAAGAAGGCCGACGAGCTGATGAGCGAGACATACGCCCATCTCTTCCGCCTGCCCCTTACCGGCCTGAGGTTCTTCACTGTCTACGGTCCCTGGGGCAGACCCGACATGGCCATGTGGAAGTTCGCCGAACGGATCCTCACGGACCGCCCCATCGACGTCTACAATCATGGCGAGATGAGCCGCGACTTTACCTACATCGACGACATCGTCGGCGGCGTCCTCGCCTGCCTCGACCGCCCGCCGGTCGACGACGGCGCGCAAAAGGCAGGCGGCAGCGTCAAGCCGCACGCGCTCTACAACATCGGCAACAACAAGTCCGAGCACCTGCTGCGCCTCATCGCAGTGCTGGAGGACGCCTGTGGCCGCAAGGCACAGCGCAACCTGCTGCCGATGCAGCCCGGCGACGTCCCCGCGACTTATGCCGACATCACCGCACTGACCCGCGATACCGGCTATGCGCCGAGTACCCCGATTGAGACGGGCGTGCCGCGTTTTGTCGACTGGTTCCGGGGATATACTGGATTTTGAGACGGGGGCTTTGGCTTCCCCTTGGCGGGCGCACCATCTAAAAGGCGCTCCAATTCCCCTCCCGATGAGGTTCACATGAAGATTGCAATGGTGGGTTCAGGCTATGTCGGCCTCGTGTCTGGCGCCTGCTTCGCCGATTTCGGCCACGACGTCGTCTGCATCGACAAGGATCAGTCGAAGATCGACCGCCTCCACGACGGCGTGATGCCGATCTACGAACCCGGCCTCGACGCACTCGTCGGCGGCAACGTCAAGGCAGGCCGCCTCTCCTTCACCACCGACCTTGCCGAAGGTATTCGCGGTGCGAGCGCGATCTTCATCGCGGTCGGCACGCCTTCGCGTCGGGGGGACGGCCATGCTGACCTCTCGTTCGTTCACGCCGTTGCGCGCGAAATCGGCGAGCATCTGTCCAACGACGCGGTGGTCGTGACCAAGTCGACCGTGCCGGTCGGCACTGGCGACGAAGTCGAGCGCATCCTCGCGGACAGCGGCACCAAGCATCGCGTCGCCGTCGTCTCCAATCCCGAATTTCTCCGCGAAGGCGCCGCCATCGGCGACTTCAAGCGCCCCGACCGTATCGTCATCGGCGCTGAAGACGAGTTCGGCCGGCAAATCATGCGGCAGGTCTATCGTCCGCTGTTCCTCAACGAATCGCCGATCCTGTTCACCTCGCGCCGCTCGGCCGAGATCATCAAGTACGCCGCCAACGCCTTCCTTGCGACTAAGATCACGTTCATCAACGAGATTGCCGATTTGTGCGAAAAGGTCGGGGGTGACGTGCAGGACGTAGCGCGCGGCATCGGCCTCGATGGCCGTATCGGCAAGAAGTTCCTCCACGCCGGACCGGGCTATGGCGGCTCGTGCTTCCCCAAGGACACGCTTGCGCTGCTCAAGACCGCCGAGGACCATGAAAGCCCGCTGCGCATCGTCGAAGCCGTGTCCAAGGTGAACGACAGTCGCAAGCGCGCGATGGGTCGCAAGGTCGTCGAAGCCCTGGGCGGGTCGGATGCAGCGCGCGGCAAGCGCGTCGCCATGCTCGGCCTGACGTTCAAGCCCAACACCGATGACATGCGCGATTCCCCTGCCATCGCCATCGCGCAGACCCTTGACGATGCCGGTATCAGCGTCGCCGCCTTCGATCCGGAAGGCATGGAACTGGCCCGTCCGCTGATGCCGGAAGTGGAGATGGTTGGCGATCCCTACGCCGCGATCGAGGGCGCTGATGCGATCGTGATCGTCACCGAATGGGATGCCTTCCGCGCGCTCGACCTCGATCGTGTCAAGGCTCTTGCCAAGGCTCCGGTGCTCGTCGATCTGAGGAACATCTACAAGGCACACGAAATGCGCAGCGCAGGCTTCGCCTACACGTCGATCGGGCGCCCCTGATAGACTGGTCAAGGATGATGGCCGGCGCTCCCATACACAGGCCCGGCCATCATCTTGCGAACCGGATGCTCACCAGATGATCGATAGGGCAGCCGCGATCAGCAGCCACAATCCTGCATTGAAAGCCAGTATCACGGGCAAGTCGAACGGCGGCACTTCGATATATGTATTGTAACTGTTGATCATCGCAGACCTGTTGTTCAGCGTCGCACGTGGCAACCTCTCAGGATTGAAACTGCGACCTGCCTACGAAGTTCCTGCAATTTAATACCAGGTTCAGGTTCCCGCGCCCTCGCGGATCATCGTAAAGCCGTGCAGCAGGTGGTCGAGTTGACCGTCCGGCACCGGCGGAAACGCCAGCGTCGCGCCGCCCTGCCTGATTGCCGCGATCTGCCCGGCCACGTCCTCCAGACTCCATTCCTGCCGGAATATTCCCGCATTTTCCGCGATCCAGGCGCGCGCCAGACGGCCACCCATGGCGACGTACATCTCGCCGGTCGCCTCGCACTGCTCATGACACAGGTAAGCGACCATCGGCGCCACCATCTCGGGTTCCATCGGCGGGAACCTGCTCGTGTCGATCCCGTCGGACATGCGGGTGACTGCCGCCGGCACGATGAGATTGGAGCGCACGTTGTGGTGCTGCCCCTCGATCGCGGCCGTGTTCGACAAGCCCATGAAAGCCGCCTTGCACGCCGCATACGTGACGTTGTCGGCCTTGCCGTAAAGTCCGTTGATCGAACTGGTGAGGACGATCCGGCCGTAGCCCTGCGCCATCATGCGCGGAAATGCCTCGCGCATGACGTGATAGGCGCCCTTCAGATGCACATCGAGCACCGCGCAGAAATCCTCGTAGGCAAGGCTCGAGAGCGAGCCGCGCCGCACGTTGCCCGCCGAGTGGATCAGGATGTCGATCCGCCCGAAGGCATCCAGCGCGGTATCGATGATCGCCTTGCCCCCTTCGCGCGTCGCGACGCTGTCGAGGCTGGCCACGGCTTCTCCGCCAGCCGCGCGGATTTCCGCGACGAGCGCCTCCGCAGGCCCTTCGCCGGTGGCGTCGCCTGCCATCGAGACGCCCGGATCGTTGACGACGACCTTGCACCCCCGGCTCGCCAGCAGCAGCGCATGGGCACGGCCGAGACCCCGGCCACCGCCGGTGATCACTGCGACGCGATCGTCGAAACGCAATTCGGCCATGGCCTGTCCTCTCCTCGATTGCGCCAAGCTTACCGGCGCGCTCCCGTCAGGCAACGACCCCGGCACCACGCAGCATCGCGATCCGCTCGGGCGATAGATCGAGCACTTCGGCCAGGATCGCATCGGTATGCTGGCCCAGCACCGGCGGCGCCTGGGGCACCGGCTGCTCGGCGTCAGTGAAGCGGATAGACCGATTGACGATGGGAATGGCCCCCAGGACGGCGTGCTCGGTCTCGACGACCATGCCGCGCGCCTGCGCCTGGGGTTGCGCCAGAGCCTCGCTCACGCCCAGGATCGGGGCGTGCGGCACCTCGTGCGCAGTGAAGATCGCCACCAGTTCATCGACGGAATGACGCGAGGTGAAATCCGCGACGATCGCGTTGACCTCCTCGCGGGAGTCGCGGCGCTTTTCCAGCGTGTCGTAGCGCGGGTCCTCGGCCAGTTCCTCGCGTCCGATCGAGCGGCAGATGCGTGCCCAGAAGCTGGGGGTCAGGCAGGCGATCACGATCGAGCCCTCCCGCGCCGGGAATATTCCGTAAGGCACGAGGTTGGGATGCTGCGAGCCCACCCGCTGCGGGTCCGACCCGGTGAAGAAGGCGAGCTGCGCAATGTAGCCGAGCATGCCCATCAGGCCATCCATCAGGCTGATGTCGATATGACGCCCCAACCCGGTGCGTTCCCGCTCATAGAGCGCGGACAGTACGCCGATCGGCCCGTTGATCCCGCCAACGAGATCGCCGAGCGGAATGCCCAGCTTGGTCGGCAGCCCACCCGCCTCGCCATTCATCGACAGTGCGCCGGACATCGCTTGGAGCACGATATCGAAGCTGGGCCGGTCCCGGAGCGGTCCGGTCTGGCCATAGCCCGAGATCGAACAGTAGATCAGCCGGGGATTGATCGCGTGCAGTTCCTCCCAGCCGAGCCCCAGCCGCTCCATCACCCCCGGACGGTAGTTTTCGACCAGGACGTCGCACCGCGCGGCAAGGTCCTTGACGAGCGCCAGCCCTTCCGGGGTCTTGAGGTCGACGACGATCGACTTCTTGCCCCGGTTGACCGCGAGGTAATAGTGGCTCTCGCCGTCGCGGGTCGGAGGAAAGCTGCGGGTTTCGTCCCCGGTCCCGGGCGGCTCGATCTTGAACACCTCGGCGCCGAGATCCGCCAACGCGAGGCTGGCGGCGGGACCGGCGAGAACGCGCGTGAAGTCGATCACGCGAACGCCCGCCAGGGGGCCTGACCAGCCAGCCGCCCCGCACACGGTCACGCCAGGGCCTCCCGGAAGAAACGCAGGATCGCCTCGATCGCATCACGCCCTTCGGGCAGTGCGAACTGGTAGTGGTAGCAATGCCCCAGGCCTTCTCCAACGATCAGACTGGAGCGCACGCCCGCCTTGAGCAACTGCGAATGCGTGAAGATGGCCGGACTGAGGTCTATAGCCCGGGTGCCGGTCAGGATCAGCGCCGGAGGAAAGGCGGCCAGAACATCGAGATGCCAGCCGGGCCAGGCGCTCGGATCGCGTAGGTCGCATCCTGCGAAGTACCCGCGCGTGATGTCGAAAGCGGCGCTTCCATCGGCAGGGGGCGGGGGAAACGAGGCATCGGTGTACCCCGTGACGTAAGCCGATTCGCCCGTGCCGAAGGGCACTGCGCCCGCCCCGAACACGCCGATGGCCCCCGCCTGGGGCAGGTCATGGGTCGCCAGCCAGGCGGCCACCTGCGTGGTGAGGGCGCCGCCTGCAGAGCCGCCATAGATCCCGATGCGTCCCGGCGCATAGTCGGCAAGGAGCGCACGATAGACCGCAGCGACATCCTGCACGCCCGCCGGATGACGGTGCTC
This sequence comes from Novosphingobium sp. FG90, assembly GCF_057808725.1. Taxonomy (NCBI): domain Bacteria; kingdom Pseudomonadati; phylum Pseudomonadota; class Alphaproteobacteria; order Sphingomonadales; family Sphingomonadaceae; genus Novosphingobium; species Novosphingobium sp. FG90. The sequence goes on along the minus strand of NZ_JBMDIO010000026.1, from coordinate 50,139 downwards.
GGGCGCCATGCGATAGTTGACGCTGACGACGCGGATGCGGCCGAGCGCGGCGATCGGGATGGCTTCGACGAGCGCCACTCCGTCCCAGCCGACGCAGAACGCGCCGCCATGCAGGTTGATGAGGACGCGCCGCGGGTCGTGCCCGCCGTCGGCCGGCGTGACATCGAGCACCTCGACGCCGCCGATCTCCCCCCGCACGACAGTGACCGGAAACGTTGCATGCAGCCGCTCGATCTGCGGCGCCATGTAAGCGTTGATCTGTGCGCGGCGGACGACGATGTCGTCGTCCTGCCCGCCGGCATCGAACACAGGCATCGCCGCGCGCAGCCGCTGCAGGGCCGCAGCTTCCTCGCTTACCAGGTTGGAGACGGGCAGGGTAAAGGCCGGCACCTGAACACTGCCGTCGGGAAGGAACGCCGGCATCGCGCGGGTCATCGTGTCCATGGCCTCTCCCAATCCGCCGGCGTCTCGCCTCCGCGGGTATCCGTCGCCAAGCCTAGGCCCGGCGACGGCCAAGATCACCCCCGCTTCACGCCTTGCTCGGCAATTCCGCCACGGCGGTGCCGAAGGCCGAAAGCTCGCCGCGGTGCGTGGTCGCCTTCTGCGCCACCTCGACGTACTTCTTGCCGTTCTCCTCGAACTTGCGGGTCACTTCGCCGGTGATGACGATGGCATCGCCGTCGGGGTTGTGGCGGCGGATCTGGCAGCTCGACTTGTGCAGGAAGCCATCGTCGCCGATCCAGTCGGTCATGTGGTGGGTCAGCCAAGAGCAGCGCTCCGGACCGTAGTCGTAGGCGCCCGGCGCCCCGACCTCAAGGGCGAAGGCTTCGTCCCAGTGCACGCGCTCGGGGCAGTCGGGCACGTTGAAGCGGTTGCGGATGCCGAGGCCCGGGTGCGCCTTCTGCATCTTGTAGGCCAGCTTGTTGGCGCGGATATAGAGGCCGCCCCAGCCTTGCGCGTAGCAGATGAAGCCGGTGACGGTCATCGGCCCCTTCATCATCGGCGGCAGCTTGTCGCCGACGTTGACGTCCTCGAAATAGCGCGGGATCGCGCCGCGCGCTTCTTCCTGGTCGTAGATCTCGTAGAACTCGTCGAGCTGTTCCTGCGTGAACGGCTCCACGCGGCCGCGCGCCTCGGTGTACTTGGTGCCACGCTCGCGCGCCTCGTCACGGTCGGTGCGGAACACCCAGCTGTCCGCGCCCGCGACGTGGTCGCCATGCTGGTTGTAGAAATCGACGTGGTAGATCTGCTGGAACGAGCGGCCCGCGAACTTGGTCTGGTGCTCGACCAGATCCTTCAGGTACGCCTCGACGCGGATCGTGTCGTTGCGCAGCACCGGCTTGTGCCAGGTCCAGTCGGCCCCCGCCCACATCGCGTGCACGCCCGAGAGACCGCCGCAGTAGCCCGAGATGATACGGCTGGTGGTGAACAGAAACGAAGGCAGCGCGACGAGCGAGCCGTACTTCGTCTTCGCCGCGTACTCGGGATCGCACCACAGCGGGTTGTCGTCGCCGATGCCATGCGCGTAATGGCGGATGGCATCGCGGGTCGCCTCGTAGTTCCAGGGTTCGACGGTGTTCTCGATTTTCACGCCGATGCGCTGGCGCAGGTCGTCGAGCCCTTCCTCGGTGATCTTGGGGAACTTGTTCTTCGGTTCTGCTGTGGTGGCCATTTCTTGTACTCTCCTGAATATGTCAGCCGACCGCTTCGGCGGCTTTCGCAGCTTCACGGTCGCGCAGCATCTTGCGGTGGACCTTGCCTGCGGGGTTCTTGGGAAGCTCGTCGACGAACTCGACGAGACGCGGGAATTCATGCTGCGCGAGGCGTTCGCGGGTGAAGTCCTGAAGCTCGCGCACGAAAGCCGCGTCACCGGCGCGGTTGGCGACGACGAAGGCTTTCACCACCTGCCCGCGCTTGTCGTCGGGCACGCCGATCACGCCGCATTCGAGGACGTTGTCGTGGCGCAGCATCGTGTTCTCGATCTCGACCGCGCTCATCGTCCAGCCGGCCGAGATGATGACGTCGTCGGCCCGGCCGCAGTGATAGAAGTAGCCGTCCGCGTCGATTTTCGCGCGGTCCTTGGTGGTCACCCAGCCGCCGCCCCGCCAGAGCATCAACTCGCCGATCTCGCCGGGATCGCAGGGGCTCCCGTCAGGCCGCTGGACCTCCAGCTTCTGCCCCGGCACCGCTTTGCCCAGCGATCCCGGCTTGACCGTGAAATCGTCCGCCCCGGGATAGTTCACCAGCACCACGCCGATTTCGGTGGTGCCGTACATCGAGCAGGCCGGCACCTTGAACCACTGGTCGATCCACTCCAGCGTCGCCGGGTCGATCGGTTCTCCCGTGAAGGACAGCTTGTCGAAGTGGAACGCGAAGTCGGCCGCCTTCCCGCTGTTCTTCATCATGCGGTAATGTGTCGCTGCCGCCGACATGTTGGTGATGCCGAAGTCGTCCAGCGCCTTCATCAGCCGCACCGGATCGAAGCGGCCCGCAAAGGTCCCGGTCGTCACGCCCATGGCCAGCGGCGCCAGCGTGCCATGCCACAGCCCGTGTCCCCAGGCCGGGCTGGAGGGGCAGAAGAACGCATCCCCCGGGCGGATCCCGGTGCCGTAGAGCGCCGCGAACATCAGCGTCACCAGGGTGCGGTGCGAGTGCTTGACCGCCTCGGGCAGTTCGCGCGTGGTGCCGCTGGTGTACTGGAACACCGCCATGTCGTTGGCGCGCGTCCTGGGTGTGTAGCTGGTCGGCAGGTCGGCAAGCGACGCGAGGAACGCCGCGTCCGCCACGATCACCCTTGGCCGCTCGAGTCCATCCCGGTCATCCGCCGCGACAGACCGCGCAAGTTCGGCCTTTTCGGCGTTGGTGATGAGGATCGATGGCTCGCAGTCGCCCACCCTCAGGCGCAATGCGTCCGGCCCGAACAGGGTGAACAGCGGCACCGAGATCGCGCCGGTCTGCATCGCCCCGAACAGGCACACGTAGAAGGGCAGCGACGGCTCCAGCATGAAGGCAATCCGCTCGCCCGGCTGCACGCCTTGCGCGCCGAGCCAGTGCGCGAACTGCGCTGCGCCCTTCGCGATCGTGTCGAAGCTGAGCACTTCGTCCGCGCCGTCGGCGTGGGCGATCCGCACCGCCGCCCGGCCCGAGCCGTCGGCATGGCGGGTCACGCATTCGTGCGCGATGTTGAAGTATTCACGGTCGCCGTCGAACAGCTCCCACAACGCCGCCGAGGAGGCATGGGCCTGCGCATCGGCGTAGCGCGTATAGTCGGTCAGCCCTGAAATCATCTTGGCCATCAACCGTCCTGTCCCCTGGCTCATCCCCGTCCGGCCGAATCGCCGCGACGAAGATTGTCCTTGTGTTCAGCAATAGAGCTGCCACGGGGCAGTTGTTTTTGTAAATATTGAATGTTATTCTATATATTGAATGAAAGACGTCAGCCATACCGTCAAGGCCAGCAAGGCCCCAGCCATCGCCCGGGCGGCGGCCGTGCTGCGTCTCCTCGGCAAGCGCGGCGCGCCCATGGGCGTCCAGGCGATCGCCCGTGAACTGGGCCTTGTCCCAAGCACCTGCCTCTATGTGCTGAGGGCGCTCGTGGCCGAGGAACTGGTGGCTTTCGATCCCGATACAAAGCGCTACGCCCTTGATGCGGGCGTACTGACGCTGGCCCGCGCCTGGCTGCGCAAGGACCGGTTTTCCGACCTCGCCCAACCCGCCCTCGACCGCATCGCACGGGAGTTCGGGACCACGACTCTCGGCGTTCAGGTATTTGGGCTGGACCACATCATCGTCACGGCGATGTCGCAGTCGGGACAGAACTTCCAGCTCTCGACGCAAGTGGGCAGCCGCTTTCCAGCCTTGGTCTCGGCAACCGGACGCTGCATCGCCGCCTTTGGCGATCATCGACCCGAAGACCTGAAACCCCGCTTCGATCGCCTGCGCTGGGACGAGGCGCCGGGCTGGGACACCTGGCTCGCGCAAGTCGAGGACGCGCGCCAGACCGGCGTTGCAGTCGATGAAGGCAACTACATTGCCGGCGTCACCGTGATCGCGGCGCCGGTGTGGAAGGGCGGGCGGCCGAGCCATGCCCTCGTGGCGATCGGCATCGGGGCTGCGCTGCGCAGTGAGTTGCCGCAATTGAAGGTGACTTTGCGGGCTTCAGCCCGCTCCCTCAGCGAGCAGATGGACGTCTGATCGCCGTTTGTCCGTCAGGCCGCGTAATGCGCCTCACCAACGCCACGAAAGGACTGCGCTTCGCCTGCTGCGCCTGCACCTCACCTGCATGGAGCAGCCCGACCTCACGCACCAGTTCGAAGTCGCGCACGGGCACGAAGCGCTCGGGGCCTGCCGCGAAGCTCTCGGGCATCATGCCGATCCCCGCGCCGCTGCGCACCACGGCCAGCACCCGCTCGTCGCTGGTGGTCTTGAGCACGAAGCGGGGACGGACACCCCGCTCAACGAAGAAGCGATTGATTTCGGGCAAGGCCTCGCAGTGGCGGCGCAGGGCCATGCGGTCGCGGGCCAGTTGCTCGGCCTGGACCTCGCTCTCGCCCGCAAGCGGGTGGTCGGGCGGCAGGACCATCATATAGCGTTCGCGCGCGAGCACTTCGGGCGCGAAACGGGCATGGTGCGGGCGCACGACGCTCAGCGCCAGATCGATCCGGCCGCGCTCGAGCCGTTCGGCGATGTCGCGCTCCGAGCCGTCCAGGATTTCCAGCGCCTCGCCGGAACCGAGCGCGCGGTGTGCCGTCAGCCAGCCCTCGACGAGCCGCGTCGGGATCGTGTTGAGGATACCGATCCGCAGCAACGTGGGATCGGTCACCTCGCTCAGTTCGACCAGCGCGTGCTCATATTCGGCCGCAATGCGGCGCGCGCGCACGAGGAAGCGACTGCCGGCGGGGGTCAGGGCGACACGCTGGCGGTCGCGATCGAACAGACGGGCGCCGAGTTCGCGTTCGAGCTTGGCGATCCCGGCGGAGAGGGTAGGCTGCGTCACGCTCACCCGCCTGGCGGCGCGGCTGAAGTTGCCGGTTTCCGCCACGGCGAGGAAGTAGCGCAGGAGGTACTGATCGATCATAGACACTGTCTATGACGAGGTGCGGAAACTTTCAATTTCCGCTTTCGTTGTGAGCTGTCTAGATAGATGCGGCAAATCGAAGAGGCTGGCGAGATGCCGCCCGCAACGAAGGAAGAGGCATGAGCGCGCCGGTCCTGCAGACCCAGCTGAACAGCGACAGTCCCGAAGCGAAGGCCCGCGACGCGCACAACCGCGCGCTCGCTGCGGACCTGCACGAGCGGGTGGCCAAGGCGGCACTCGGAGGGGACACAAGGGCACGTGAACGGCACTTGGCGAGGGGCAAGCTGCTCCCGCGCGACCGTGTCGAACGCCTGCTCGATGCCGGATCGCCCTTCCTCGAAATCGGCCAGCTTGCCGCCAACGGCATGTATGGCGACGAAGTGCCCGGCGCCGGGATCATCGCCGGGATCGGCCGGGTATCGGGCCGACAGTGCATGGTCTTCGCCAACGACGCTACGGTGAAGGGCGGCACCTATTTCCCGCTCACCGTCAAGAAGCACATCCGCGCGCAGGAAATCGCGGCGACCAATCGCCTGCCCTGCATCTACCTCGTCGACAGCGGCGGCGCCAACCTGCCCAACCAGGCCGAGGTCTTCCCCGACCGCGACCACTTCGGACGCTTCTTCTTCAACCAGGCGCAGATGAGCGCGCGCGGCATCCCGCAGATCGCCAGCGTCATGGGCAGTTGCACGGCAGGCGGCGCCTATGTCCCGGCGATGAGCGACGAGACGGTGATCGTGAAGGATCAGGGCACCATCTTCCTCGCCGGGCCGCCGCTGGTACAGGCCGCGACCGGGGAGATCATCAGCGCCGAGGACCTTGGCGGCGGCGATCTCCATTCGCGCAAGTCGGGCGTCACCGACCATCTGGCGCAGGACGACGAACATGCGCTGACCATCGTGCGCGACATCGTCAGCCATCTCGGTCCGGCGTATCGCCACGGCCTGAATGTGCAGGACGCGCGCCCGCCCAGATATGCGGCGGAAGATCTGTACTCGATCATCCCCGAGGACGTCCGCGCGCCCTACGACGTCCACGAAGTGATCGCCCGTATCGTCGATGGCTCCGAGTTCCATGAATTCAAGGCGCTCTACGGCTCCACGCTGGTCTGCGGCTTCGCGCATATCCACGGATTGCCGGTGGCGATCCTCGCCAACAATGGCGTGCTGTTCTCCGAGAGCGCGCAGAAGGGCGCGCACTTCATCGAACTGGCCTGCCAGCGCGGCATCCCGCTGCTGTTCCTGCAGAACATCTCCGGCTTCATGGTCGGCGGCAAGTACGAGGCCGAGGGCATCGCCAAGCACGGCGCCAAGCTGGTCACCGCTGTCGCCACCGCGCAAGTGCCCAAGCTGACGGTGCTGATCGGCGGCTCGTTCGGTGCGGGCAACTACGGGATGTGCGGGCGCGCCTACGACCCGCGCTTCCTGTTCACCTGGCCCAATGCGCGCATCTCGGTAATGGGCGGCGAGCAGGCGGCTTCGGTACTGGCCACGGTCCACCGCGATGCGGCGAAGTGGTCCGCCGAGGATGCAGAGGCCTTCAAGGCCCCGATCCGCCAGAAGTACGAGGACGAGGGCAACCCCTATTACGCCACCGCGCGGCTGTGGGACGACGGGGTGATCGACCCGGTGCAGACCCGCGACGTCCTCGGGCTGGCACTCTCCGCGTGCCTCGAAGCCCCGATCGAGGAGGCGCCCCGCTTCGGGGTGTTCCGGATGTGAGCCGGGATACCCTGTTCGTGCTCGACTTCGACTGGCCGGACCCGGCCTACGAAGGGCGCCGCTTCTACTGCAAGGACAGCGTCACGGTGGAGGGCCTGCTGGCGCTGTTCCCTGACCGCGCCGCGAACATCGAGGTCGTGCGCGTCGGATGGCCGCGCCCCCGCGCCGAAGTCGTCGCGGTACTGGGCGAGGAAAACCAGAACCTGCCTGCGCTGGCCTTTACCGAGGGCGGCTTCGTCAACGCAATCGAGCCGCTGTTGGCAGCCCTCCATACCCGCCACGGCTTCCCGGAGCGTCACCCATGATCACTTCTCTGCTCATCGCCAACCGCGGCGAGATCGCCTGCCGCATCATCCGTACCGCGCGCGCCATGGGCATCCGCACCATCGCGGTCTATTCCGACGCCGATGCACAGGCGCTCCACGTTCGCGAGGCCGACGAGGCCGTCCACATCGGCCCCTCGCCCACGCGCGAAAGCTACCTTGTGGGCGAGAAGATTCTCGCCGCCGCGAAGGCGACCGGTGCCGAGGCCATTCACCCGGGTTACGGCTTCCTGTCCGAGAACGCCGAGTTCGCGCAGGCCGTCATCGACGCAGGGCTGGTCTGGGTCGGGCCGAACCCGTCCTCGATCACGGCAATGGGCCTCAAGGACGCCGCTAAAAAGCTCATGGCAGAAGCCGGCGTGCCGGTGACGCCGGGCTACATGGGCGCGGACCAGGAACCCGACCTGCTTAGGCAAGAGGCCGACAAAATCGGCTATCCGGTGCTCATCAAGGCGGTCGCCGGCGGCGGCGGCAAGGGCATGCGCCTCGTCGAGAGTGCCGACGCCTTCGCCGACGCGCTCGCCTCCTGCAAGCGCGAGGCGGCGGCCTCTTTCGGCAACGACCACGTGCTGATCGAAAAGTACATCGCCTCTCCCCGCCACATCGAGGTGCAGGTCTTCGGCGACCGGCACGGCAACGTCGTCCACCTGTTCGAGCGCGACTGCTCGCTTCAGCGCCGTCACCAGAAGGTCATCGAGGAAGCCCCCGCGCCCGGCATGGATGCCGCCACGCGCGAAGCGCTGTGCGCCGCCGCCGTGCGCGCCGCAAAGGCCGTGGACTATGTCGGCGCCGGGACCATCGAGTTCATCGCCGACGGCTCTGGTGCACTCTCCGCCGACCGCATCTGGTTCATGGAAATGAACACCCGCCTGCAGGTGGAGCACCCGGTCACCGAGGCGATCACGGGGGTCGATCTCGTCGAATGGCAGCTGCGCGTTGCCAGCGGCGAGCCGCTGCCTCTGGCGCAGCACGACCTGACCATCGACGGCTGGGCGATGGAAGCGCGCCTCTATGCGGAAGACCCGGCGAAGGGCTTCCTTCCCAGCATCGGCCGCCTCGAACTGCTGCAATTCGGCGAATCCGAAGGCGCCAAGGAAACAGGGCGCATCGACACCGGCGTCTACGAGGGCGCCGAAGTCTCGCCCTTCTACGATCCCATGATCGCCAAGATCATCGCCTGGGGCGACGACCGCGACGAAGCGCGCGAACGGCTCGGCGCGATGCTCGAGGACACCGCCGTCTGGCCGGTACGCACCAATGCCTCGTTCCTCGTCAAAGCGCTGCAGCACCCCGACTTCGCGGCGGGCAAAGTCGATACCGGCCTGATCGGGCGCGACGGCGAGGCTCTGGCGCAGCCGCCGGTGCCCTCTGCTGATGCCCTTCGCGCTGCCGCCGCCTCGCTCGTCCCGGTCGGCATCGCCCCCGGCCTGCGGCTGAACGCGCCGCCGCGCACCGCCGCGTGGTTCCTGCTCGACGGCGAGAAAGTCGAGATCGAAATCGACGGCGGCAGCGACGAGCCTGCCCGTAGCGTCCTTGTCACTGAACAGGGGCAGGCCTGGCTGCTGGCGCCATGGCGGCGCGACGGCGCGCATGGCGCGGCGGACAGTTCCGGCGCGATCCTGGCGCCGATGCCGGGCAAGGTCATCGCCGTCGAGGTGGAACAGGGCCAGACGGTGACCAGGGGACAGAAGCTCCTGACCCTTGAAGCCATGAAGATGGAGCACACCCTCACCGCGCCGTTCGACGGCACGGTCGCGGCGCTCGCGGCAGTCGCCGGCCAGCAGGTGCAGGTCGATGCCCTGCTCGCGCAGATCGAGGAGACCCAATAGGATGCCCGGACGTTTCTTCGACGAATGGCAGGTCGGTGACCGCCTGACCCACCAGCCCAGCCGAACCGTGACCGAGACCGACAACCTGCTGTTCTCGGCGATGACCCACAACATGCAGCCCCTGCACCTCGATGCCGAGACCGCCAAGGCCAGCGAGTTCGGGCAGATCCTGGTCAATTCGACCTTCACCTTCAGCCTCGCGGTGGGCCTGTCGATCGCGGACACGACGGTCGGCACGCTCGTCGCCAACCTCGGTTTCGACAAGGTGGTGACGCCCAAGCCGACCTTCATCGGCGATACCCTGACCTGCTCGAGCGAAGTGGTCGAGATGCGCGAAAGCAAGTCGCGCCCCGGTCAGGGGATCGTCGTGTTCCGGCACGAACTGACCAACCAGCGCGGGGAAGTGGCGCTGTCGATGCTGCGCACGGTGCTGCTGAAGAAGAAGGAGTAGGCCCTTCTTCACATCAGGCGCGGATCGACCACCGTGCGTACCGGTGTTCCGGGACCGGAGAGATTGGCGATCGCTGCAGCCACGGAGCCGAGCCCGATACGCTCGCCAAGCCACGGCGCCACGTCGATCCGGCCCTCGGCTATGCTGCGCATCGCGAGGTCCATGTCCTGCGGCTCCTCGCCGCCGGCGAACTGGATGTTGAGCCGCTTGTTCTGGGCGGCGAAGACGTAGAGCGGCTCGGGCTCCATGCAATAGCCGCCCATGACGAGGCGGCCGTCGAACGGCATGCTCTCGATGATCCGCTGCAACATGCCGGGCACGCCGACGTTCTCGTAGACGAGATTGACGCGCCGCCCGCCGAGATCGGGCAGCGGCCCGTAGGGATCGACTTCGCGCGGGTCGATGGCGATGTGCGCGCCCGCCTTCAGCGCCAGTTCCCGCCGGTCGGCGTGGAAGTCGGCCGCGACGATCGGCGCCGCTCCCGCCAGAGCAAGACCCGCGACGACGCCCAGCCCGATCGCCCCGCAGCCCAGCACCAGCGCCACGTCGTCCTTGCCGGGGCGGCCGCGCCGCGCATGTTCGAGGCCCACGGCAAGCGGTTCGATCAGGGCGGCATGATCGTCCGGCAGACCCTCGGGCACTTCGAGCAGCAAGTCCTCGTCGAGCAGCATCAGTTCTCCGCACCCGCCCGGACAATCGTGGCTGAAACCGACGACGGCGTGGGCTCCGCCCTGCCGCATGATCGGCACCGAAGTCACCCGCCGTCCGGGCGCGACCGGGCGGCGGCTACCCGCACCGTAGTCGATGACCTCGCCGACGAACTCGTGACCCGGCACGAAGGGACGCGCCTCGTCGAGCCCCGCATAAGGCCCGCCCATGCGCCGCGACAGCTCGATGACGTGACGACCGCCGGTCAGGAAGTGGGCATCCGATGCGCACAATCCGCAGGAATGCGTGCGCACCAGCGCCTGCCCCCGGCGCGGTTCCGGGTCGGGCAATTCGCGCACATGCACCGCGCCGTTCTCGATGCAGGCCGCCTTCATGCCGCCATCGCCTCGCGCAGCGCCGGCATCGTCGCGGCAAGCAGCCTCAGGTTCTTCCACCCCTCCTCAGGCGCGAGGCCGCCAAGCAGGGGCTGGAAGCCGATGTTGCCGCCTTCTGCCGCGCCCACCTTGTCGAGCAGCATCTGCGGCGTCCACGCCGCGAAGAGCCCGGCGTGGCGCAGCTTGGCGGGATCGGTGAGCCCCTTGAAGGGCGAGTTGGAGCCGTCGCCCTCGGCTTCGGCCCAATTCGCGTATTCGGTGATCACATGAACGGCGTGCGGCGCGATGGCGTCCCAGCCCTGATCCGGATCCTCGCACAAGTGGATCGCCATGGGCATGCCCGGGCGCGGGCGGAAGTACCGGCGCGGGGCATGTCCCAGCCGCGCGCATTCGGCGTGGTAGATGTCGACGAGGTCGCCCTTCATCGGCCCGAACCCGACCCCGAACTTCGCAGCCCGCCTGGCCGAGGCCGGCACGCCGCCGCCGACGAGGATGATGTCCTCGGGCTCCTGCACCGGCAGCGGGCGCACGAAGATCGGTCGCGGGCCGGTGCCGTCGTCATGCTCGAAACGCTCGCCCTTCAGCGCGCGCAGGATGATCTCCAGCCCCTCGTCCATCCGCTTCGCCCGGTCCCTGAGCGACTGGCGGAACATCGCGAATTCGTGCGGCACGTAGCCTGCACCAAAGATCACCCCCAGCCGCCCGTTCGACATGTTGTCGAGCACCGCGATCTGCTCGGCGAGTTCGAGCGGATCGTGCAGCGGCAGGATCACCGCGCCCAGCAGGAAGCGGATGCGCCTGGTCACCGCCGCCATGCCGCCCGCGAGGACGAAAGGCTGCGGCAGATAGCCGTCCTCCGAGCCGTGATGCTGCATCAGGCCGATCTGGTCGGCGCCGATCTCATCCGCGAAGGCCGCCATCTCGATCGCGGCTCGGTAGAGCTGCGGCGTCGGGCTCGCCCATTGCGGCGAGCGCATGTCGAACGAGACGGAAATCGTGAAGTCCTTCATTTCGCCGCTCCCTGCAGGCCGTGGGCAAGTGCCGTGTAGGACGGATCGCCCCGGTCCCGGCGCGCGCGGTCATGGCGGTACATCTCGGTCACGTCGCGCACGCAATCGTAGTCGGTGACGGTATCGCGGCGGTCGATGCGCCAGACCCCGCCGCGCCGGGACCAGCGATCACAGTAGCGCGACCATACTTCCATCTGGAGCAGCTTGCCCTCGCGCTCCATCCGCAGCGTCGCGGTGACGTAGGCCTCGCTCCCGGCCCGGTCGCCATTCACCTCGATCAACACGTTGGTGACCTGGTGCGAATGCGCGAGGAGCCCGCCGTGCGCCGCGCAGATCCAGTCGATCGCCGCGTGGCCTCCGCCCTTGAAGCCCCGCTCCCCGTAGTCCACGGTCGCATCCTCGTGGAACACCGCATGGCCCAGCGCCGTATCGAGCCGATCGACACTGCGACAGTATCGGTAGAGCTGCTCGGTGATGGCCTGCTTGTCCGCCAGTTCGCGCATCTCGCTCATCCCTTTGCATAAGCGGCGGAGATCGCCGCGATCCGTCGGATCCGCTCGCGCCGCTGGGCGGCGGAGGACGCGGACATGACCGCCTCGTCGTCGGCCTCGCCCCAGTTGCACACCGGGCCGAACGGCAGGCGCGCAAGGCCGAGGCGCGCCACTTCGTCGGCATCGGCAAGGCCGCCGGGCACCGCCATGCCGCGGGCCGCCATCAGTTCACGATGGGCCGGGGTATCGGTCCGGCCGAGCACGAAGCTGAGCACGTCGACACCGTGCGGCTCCAGTTCGGCCCAGAGCGCCTCGCACAGCACGAGGTCGAAGGCCTTGGTCGCGGCGTAGACGTTGATGCCGGGCAGCCCGCCGTAGCAGGCGCCCGAACCGACCACCATCAGCCCGCCCCGTCCCCGCGCGCGCATCGGCGCGGCGAAAGCGTGGAGCGCGCGGGTCACCGTCACCACGTTGCGGGCGACCAGCGCATCCCAGTTGGCGACCTCGGTATCGAGGAACATCGCGCCGTTGGGATCCGCACCCGCGTTGAGGATCAGCAGTCCCACTTCGCGTCCCGCAGCGATCGCCTGCAACTGCCCGGCCGCATCGGCTTCGGCCAGATCGATCGAGGCGGTCACGCATTCCACCCTTGCGCGCAGTTCATTCGCCAGCGCCTCCAGCGGCCCTGCGCGCCGGGCGACGAGGATGAGGTTCATCCCCTTGTCCGCCAGTTGGCGCGCAAAGGCCGCGCCGGTCCCTTCCGATGCCCCGGCGATCAGTGCCCAGGGACCATAGCGCGCTCTGAACGTCGCCTCCTGCATGCCATCGTCTCCCTTGCGACACGCCCGGCATTTGCGCTGGCGTCCGACAATCAAATTCAGTAAATACAGAATATGACGAACATCAAGCTGTCACAGCAGGACGAAGCCTTTCTTGACGCCATGGCGATGTTGATGGCCCCCTGGGGCTGGCCCCGGCCGGTCGGACGCATCTACGCCTACCTGCTTCTTCGCGAGGAGCCGGCGACACTCGACGAAATCGCCGCCGATCTCGGCATGAGCAAGAGCAACGCCAGCGTCGCCGCACGCACGCTCGAACACTGCGGCAACGCGCGAAGGCAGGGCGAGCCGGGAACGCGCCGCATCTACTATTCGGTGCCGCCCGAATTCAGCGGACCCTTCGTCGAGAAGGCGCAGTTGCTCGATCGCCAGGTGCGCCTGTTCGCCGATCAACGCCAGCGCGACATTGCCGCGCCGGTCGCCGAACGCTTTGCGCGCATCGGTGCATTCTACACTGCGATGCGCGAGGCGATCGAGCATGTGGTTGCCGATGCGCCGCCGGCCCGAACCGAGGAAGCCGCGACACTCGTGCGGTAGGCGGGGCGCGTCAGCTCCCGGCCGCACCCTCGATCCGCGCCGCCAGGGCAGGCACGTCGGCAAGCGCGCGCAGAGCGTCGTTCAGGTGCGTACAGCCCTGCGGCCCTCGCAGCTGGGCCAGCACCTCCTCGCGGATCTGTGCAAGGTTGCGGCCGACCAGCCGCTGCGTGTTCGCGATCGCTCCGGGGCACTCGGAGAAGGGCAGGATGCGCGCCTCCGGCTCGAGCGAGAGCAGTTCCAGCGTGGCCGCATCGGCGCGAGCGGTAAGGCGGTATTCGTGGATCGCCACGCGGCTGCCGTCGCGCCGCCTGGCGCTGTCCTGAAAGGCGGAATCGATGACGATCACGCCCGCTTCGGCGTCCCGCGTCACGTCGATGCGCCGGGCGCGGCGAAAGCCCGGTCCCTCGTCCTCGGCCAGATCGTGCCAGCCGAGCGGGTCGCCGGGGTTGCGCAAGTCGCCTGCATCGGCGTTTGCGACCTTTTCCGGATCGACGTCGTCCGTCATGCCGCTGTTGCCCTCCTGCAGGCCCCAGCACACGTTGACGCGCTGCGCCATCATCTGTGCGTGCCGTTCCTCGCCCAGCTTTTCGCGCAGGCGATCGGCCCAGTCAGGATGCCACTGCGACCACGCGAAGGAGCTGACCAGCGCCGTGCCCGACAGATCGTCGAGCACGATGTAGAGCGGATGCGCGGCGGCGACCATGTCCGGCATGATCTCGCGCAGCAGTCCGCGCAGATGCCCGCCCGCGCGCGCACCGACGAGTTGCCCGATCGCATCGCTGGAGGGCTGCGCGGTGATCGCGGTGATCGTCTTGTCCTCGGTCATGCGCGCTTCGTAGCGCCCCTCGGCGAGGGTCAGCCCGTCCTCTCCGGCAAGCGGCGTCCACAAGTCGCGCGCGGCGCCGATGAAACGGCGCTGGCCGTCGAGACCATCGGGCCACGAGACGTCGATGCTGGTCGTGCGCCGGACCGAGCCCGCCGGGCGCAGCGGGGCGGGATTGGCCGTGCGGCGCGGCGGCGGCGGAAGCGTGATCGTATCCATTACCAGGAACGCTGCACCCTCCCGCCCCCGCGATCAAGCCCCGGGTGAACGCTCCGGAGCCACCCGAACCAGCAGCTTGCCGACATGGTCATGCCCCGAAAACACGCTGGAAAAGGCCGCCGGGGCCGCGTCGATGCCTTCCTCGATGGCCTGGGCAAAGCGGATGCGCCCCTCCTTCATCCACCGGGCGATATCCTCCAGACCCTTTTGTCCGGCCAGCATTCCGGCAAAGCCCCTGATCTCGAGCCCCTTGTTCATGATCAGGCGGTAGAAGCCGGGCAGGCGATCGGGTCCCGGCCCTTCCATCCCGACCCCGTAATAGGCGATGAACCCGCACATCGGCATGCGCGCGCCGCGCTTGAGGAGCGGCAGGACGGTCATCGTCACGTCGCCGCCGACATTGTCGAGGTAGACCTCCGCCCCCTCCGGCATCGCTGCCTCCAGTTGCCGGGCAAAGTCCGGGGCCTTGTAGTCGGCCACCGCGTCGAAGCCGAGGTCGAGCAGCGCCGCGCACTTCGCTGCGCCGCCCGCGATGCCCACCGCCCGGCCGCCGAGCACCTTGACGATCTGCCCCGCGATCGAGCCCACAGCGCCCGCCGCCGCCGAGATCACCACCGTCTCGCCCGCCTTGACCCGGCCGACATTGACGATCCCCTCGTAAGCGGTCTGCCCCGGCCCGCCGAGCGCACCGAGTGCGGTCGAAACCGGCGCCAGTGCGGGATCGAGCTTGCGCGGCGGCCCGCGATAGTCGCTCCGGTCCGGCGCCAGCACCGCGTATTCCTGCCAGCCGGAGCGGCCCTCCACCACGTCGCCCGGCACGTAGTCGGGATGGTTCGAGGCGACGACCTCGCTCACTACCGGGCCGACCATGGGCTGTCCCAGTTCCATGCGCCCCGCTCCTGTCAGCACCGTCTCGTCGACCGCAAAACGCAGCAGCGGATCGACCGCGATGTAGAGCGTCTTCAGCAGGATCTCCCGCTCGCCCGGCCGGGGCAAGGGCACCTCCTCCACACGGAAATCGGAGGGCCGGGGATTGCCGCTGGCGTAAGCGGCCAGCACCACCTGCTTCATCGTGGCCGCCATTTCAACCACCCGCCTTGCGCCCGGCGGACAGTCCGCCGTCGACGGGAAGGTTCACGCCGGTGATGTTGGAGGCGAGATCGGAGGCCAGGAACAGCGCGGCCGAGGCGGTATCGCGCGGATCGATCGCCTTGCCCAGCGGGTGCGCCCTGCCCATCCCTTCGAGGATGCGGTCGCGATGCTGGCTGTCGGGGTCCATGCCCGCGTAATGGGTGAGCATCCCGGCAGGGCACACGGCGTTGACGCGAATACCCTTGTCCGCGACCTCGATGGCGAGCGCCCGGGTCAGCTGGACGATGGCGCCCTTGGTCGCGCCGTAGAGCACGCCGCCATATCCCATCAGCCCGGCGACCGAAGCAGTGGAAACGATCACGCCGCCCTCGCCCAATCCCGCTTCCCGCTGCTTATCGAACTGCCGAATGGCTGCCTGACAACCGTAGACGACGCCGTTGATGTTGACGTCCTCGACCCGTTTCATCTCCTCGGGCTCGCATTCGACGAGGCTGCGCAGGCCCTTGCCGGGGATCGGGCTGATGGTGACGCCGGCGTTGTTGTAGATGATGTCGAGCCGTCCGAAGCGCTCCACCGCCTGCGCCACGGCGGCGTCGACGCTGGCGGGATCGGCGACGTTGCAGGTGACCGCCACCGCCTCGCCGCCAGCCGCCGTGGCGAGCGCGGCGGTTTCCTCGGCGTTGTCGCCGTCGATGTCGGCAGCGACGACCTTCGCGCCATGCTCGCAGAACAGCAGCACGGCCGCGCGGCCGAGACCCGAGCCCGCGCCGGTGATGAGGGCGACCTTGCCCTGAACCAGTCCTTCCATCGTCCTTGCTCCCGTTCCCTCAGCCACCGATGTTGAAGGTGGTCATCATCTGGAATTCGCGCAGGCCCTCGACCCCGCGTTCGCGGCCGAGGCCGCTCATCTTGATGCCGCCGCCGCTGGCGTAGCTCGACATCACCGCGCCGTTGACGTTCACTGCGCCGCTGCGGATCTTGAGGCCCACCTCCAGCGCCTTGACCTTGTCAGCCCCGTGGACCCAGCCCGAGAGGCCAAAACGGCTGTCGTTGGCCATCTCCACCGCGTGATCGAGGTCGCGATAGCCGATCACGCCGACCACCGGTCCGAAGATCTCCTCCTGCGCGGCCGGGTTGGAATTGTCCGGCAGGTCGAGCACCGTGGGCTCCCAGTAGAAGCCCTTGGCGATGCCCTCCGGCCGCTTGCCGCCGCACACCACGCGGCCGCCCGCTTCCACGGCAGCCCGGGTGAAGTGCGCGCAACGGTCGCGCTGGGCGGCGCTGATGACAGGGCCTAGCTGGGTCGCCGGATCGCTCGCCGGTCCGATTTTCACGTCCGCAAGCAATTTGGCCATGGTTTCGAGGACTTCGGCCTTGCTTTCCTGCGGCACGAAGACCCGCGTGCCCAGCACACAGCCCTGTCCCGCGTGCGAAGTGCAGACCGAAACCGCCGCCGAAGGTGCGCGGGCCACCGCGTCGGGCAGGTAGATCTGCGCCGACTTGCCGCCCAGTTCCAGCACCAACCGCTTGAGCGTTGGCGCTGCCTGCACGGCCACTTTGGCCCCCACGGTGCACGAGCCGGTGAACGAGACCATATCGACGCGCGGATCGGTGGTCATCGCAAACCCACCCGCGAGACCCGGCTCGACGATCACGTTCATGACCCCGGGCGGAAGGCCCGCTTCCTCGGCCGCTTCGGCGAAAATCATGGATGAGATGGGGGTCAGCGGGTTGGGTCGCAGGATCACCGTGTCACCCGCCATGAGCGCGGGAACGACTTTCCAGAACGCGGTGTAGAACGGCACGTTGTAGGCCGAAATCGCCGAGACCACGCCGAGCGGCGACCAGCGCTTGAGGCTCTGCACGACGAAGTGCGGATTGACCCGCTCGTGGATCGGCAGAGGGTTTTCCTCCTGCTGCGGAAGGCGCAGGAACAGGTCGATGATCTCGTCGGTCATACGCAGCGGTGCGTGGACCTGCGCGCCCATGACCGTCGCCGAAATCGGGCACCCCGCTTCCTCGATCGCGCATGTCTTCAGGAAATCCGCCCGTTTGCGCATCGCCTCCCCGAAGCGCGTCATGATTTTCGCGCGCTCCTGCATCGACAGGCCCGACCATGCGCCGGAATCGAAGGCCTGCCGCGCCGCGCCGATCGCCGCATCGGCCTGCGCGCCCGAAACGCCGACCACTTCGGCCACCACCGATTCGTCGGACGGGTTCTGCACCTTGAACCGCTCGCCTTCGCCGCGCACGAACCTGCCGCCGATATACCCTGCGTATTCCAAACGCACTCTCCCGGACTTTTTCACATTTGCGAATTATTGTTCACATCAGAGACTAGCCGACACGTGGAGAGGCGTCAATCTGGCGACCTCGCGCTTGTGGCAGGGGGCCGGGGCGGCTTGTAACCGCTAGGGGTCGTCCCTAGACCATGCCGGAATCCGCGAGCGTCCGTCCGAGACGCTCCACCGGCAAACAACTGAGGAACCCGCGCGAAATGGCCTACACCGATTTCCTGAAGCAGCAGTGCTACATCGACGGCGAATGGGTCGAGGCGGATTCGGGTGCATCCTTCGAGGTCACCGATCCCGGTTCGGGCAAGGTTCTGGGCACGGTGCCGAAGATGGGCGCGGACGAAACCGCCCGCGCGATCGACGCCGCCGAGGCCGCCCTCCCTGCATGGCGCGCCAAGACCGCCGGTGAGCGCGCGAAGCTGATGCGCAAGCTGTTCGAACTCATGCTCCAGCACCAGGATGACCTCGGCGAACTGCTCAGCCGCGAACAGGGCAAGCCGCTGGCCGAGGGCAAGGGCGAGATCGCCTATGGCGCCAGCTTCATCGAGTGGTTCGCCGAAGAGGGCAAGCGCGCTTACGGCGATGTGATCCCCGGCCATGCCGCCGACCGCCGCATCGTCGTGATCAAGCAGGGCGTCGGCGTCGTCGCCGCGATCACGCCCTGGAACTTCCCCAACGCGATGATCACCCGCAAGCTCGGCCCGGCGCTGGCGGCAGGCTGCACCATCGTCATCAAGCCCGCCTCGGCCACGCCCTACTCGGCGCTGGCGATCGCGCAGCTGTGCGAGATGGCGGGCATTCCCGAGGGCGTCGTCAACGTCGTCACCGGCAGCGCGGGCCAGATCGGCTCGGCGCTGACCGCCAGCCCCAAGGTCGCCAAGCTGACCTTCACCGGCTCGACCGAGATCGGCCGCGACCTGCTGCGCGAGTGCGCCGAGACGATCAAGAAGTGCTCGATGGAACTGGGCGGCAACGCCCCGTTCCTGGTCTTCGACGATGCCGACGTGGATGCGGCCATCGAAGGCGCGATGATCTCCAAGTTCCGCAATGGCGGCCAGACCTGCGTGTGCACCAATCGCTTCTACGTACAGGACGGCGTCTACGACGAATTCGTGACCAAGCTGGCCGCGCGCGTGAACACGATGAAGGTCGGCTACGGCCTCGACGCAGGCACCGAAGTCGGTCCGCTGATCGACGAGAAGGCGGTCGAGAAAGTCGAGGAGCACCTCAAGGACGCAGTCGACGGCGGCGCGACGGTTCTGGCGGGCGGCCAGCGCAACGCACTGGGCGGCAGCTTCTTCAACCCGACCGTTGTAGCCGGGGTGAAGCCCGACATGAAGCTGGCACGCGAGGAGACCTTCGGCCCGCTCGCAGGCGTGATCCGCTTCACCGACGAGGCGGACGCCATCCGCATGGCCAACGACACCGAGTTCGGCCTCGCCAGCTACTTCTACGCGAGCGATCTGTCGCGCGTGTGGCGCGTGGCCGAGGCGCTGGAAGCGGGCATGGTCGGCATCAACACCGGCCTCATCTCCACCGAAGTCGCGCCGTTCGGCGGCGTCAAGCAATCGGGCCTCGGCCGCGAGGGGTCGCACTACGGCCTCGATGACTACATGGAAGTGAAGTACCTCTGCATGGGTATCAAACCGGCCTGAGGTGCTTCGACAAGCTCAGCCTGAGCGGGGTTGGCGGTTTATCCCCCTCCGCTCATCCTGAGCCTGTCGAAGGATCATCCTGAACCCATCGAGGGTCAGGCTCCGGCTTTCGCTCCTTTGCACAACCTGAAGGAGCGCGCCTGGACGACTTGCGTCATCGGCATGCCGAGCGGCGTCCGCAGGGTATTGTCGTACTCCACCAGGAGTGAGCCGCGCCGCTCGCCGTCATTGAACATCATGGTCACGGGCATGTTGTCCCCGCCCCACTTGTCCTTGCCGTATTTCACCATGACCCAGATCTGGATCCCCTCATAGCGCGCGCCGCCCGCGCAACTGAAGCAGACATCGACCGGGAGCGGCCCGGCCTTGCCTGCGGCCGTTTCGAGAAAGACACCCGCCGCGCTCGCGATCACGCGGGGCTGCCGGGTACAGTCTCCGCCCGGCGCGTACCTGCCGTAAAGCTCCTTCGGAACCGGTATGGACTGGCTCAACGCCGGCGTTGCGAGCAGCAATGCGACCAAGGCGTGCGAACGGCGCAGCATCGACGAATCCCCTCCACGGCATTGAAGCCCGCTTCATCATCCCCGGCCGGGACACGGCTGTCATCCGTAATACTCCCAAGGGCATTTCTGGACGATCGCGATGGCTTGCCGGACTCCCGGCAATTGCCCCCTGTGCCCTGCGTGCCAAGGCCCATGCAAAGACCCGTGCCAGCGGGAAAGGCGTGAAAGGGACATGATGAAGATCTGCCGCTACCACCTGCGACGTGATAAGCCGGTCCGCGTCGGCGTCGTGCGCGGCGATGCGGTCCATGACGTCACCGCCATCGCCGAAGAGCTTCCCGCAGTGCGCTGGCCCTTCCCGCCCGGCGACCAGTTCATCGCCCATCTCGACGCACTGCGCCCGCGGATGGAGGCGCTTGCCGATAGCGTCATGGGGACGCCCCTCTCCCGGGTACTGCTGAAGAGCCCCGTCGCCAATCCCGGCAAGTTCGTCTGCGGCGCCGGGAATTTCGAGGAAGTGCTGGCCGCCGGCGGTCATCCCCGCCGCCTGGGCCTGCTGTTCAAGATGACCAGCGCCGCTGCCGGTCCATCCGACGGCGTGGTCCTGCGCTGGCCCGAGCGCACCACCTTTCACGAGATGGAAATCGCGATCGTCATCGGCAGGGCGGGCACCGAGATCCCGGCCGCCGACGCGCTGGACCATGTCGCGGGCTACTGCATCGGGCTCGACATGACGATGCAGGGCAGCGAGTTCCCCAGCTTCGGCAAGAGCTTCGACACCTATGGCGTGATAGGCCCGTGGCTTACCACGCGCGATGAGATCGCCGATCCGGACGCCCTCGACTTCCGCCTCACCGTCAATGGCGAGGACCGGCAGGTCGATAATACCCGGCGCCTCGTTCTCGGCATCGCCGATCTGGTGGAGCACGCCGCCTCGGTGATGACCCTGCATCCCGGGGACGTGATCTTCTCCGGCACGCCTCCGCGCTCGGTCGGACCGGTGGTGCCGGGGGATACGATGCATGCGTGGATGGAAGGGCTCGGCGAGATGAGCATCGCGGTAACCGGAGGGCCGGGCCGCAAGACGCCGCTCGACGGGATGGTCCCCTAAGGTCCTCCCCGAGACAGGCTCGGGGAGGAAACCGTGTCACGCCATCAGCGCTTCGATCTCGTCGATGGTGGCCTTGAAGTCCGCGACGAGCTGGCGATAGGGATCGGGCGCGGTCATATCGAGGCCTGCCTTCTTCAGGATATCGACCGGATCGGCCGACCCGCCCGCCCGCAGCACATCGAGGTAACGCTCGCGCTCCGCCTTGCCGCCGTTCAGGATCGAATGCGCGAACCACGTTCCCGCCGAAATCGAGGTGGCATACTGATAGACGTAGAAGGTGCTGTAGAAGTGCGGGATATAGGCCCATTCGATCGCGTAAGGCGCGTCGATCACGAAATCCGGGCCGTGGTAGCGCTTGAGCAGGTCGAGATAGACGCGCGTCAGGCTCTCGCCCGACAGGCCCTCTCCGGCCTCGGCCATCTCGTGCATCTTCAGCTCGAACTCGGCGAACATCGCCTGCCGGAAGAAGGTGCCGCGCATCCCCTCCAGCCGCATGCCGAGGTAGTAGATCTTCTCTTCCCTGGTCTTCGCCTGCTTCAGCATGTACTCGGTCAGCAGCACCTCGTTGCAGGTGGAGGCGATCTCGGCGGTGAAGATCGGGTAGTCGGACAGTTCGTAAGGCTGCACCGAATCGGCCAGCAGCGAATGCATCGCGTGGCCCCATTCATGCGCATACGTAGACAGCCCCTCGTAGTTCTCGCCGAGGTTCAGCAGCAGGTACGGATGCACGCCGTAGGCAGAGCCGTTCATGTAGGCGCCGGGGCGCTTGCCGGGACGCGGGAACGGATCCATCCACTTCGCCGCCGTCGCCGCACCCAGCCGCTTGACGTAGTCCGGCCCCAGCGGCTCCACCGCTTTCAGGGTGATGTTGCGCATGTCGGTCAGCGTGAACTTGCGCTCCATGCTGACCAGCGGCGGGTAGATGTCATAGTAATGGATGTCCGGCAGCTTGAGCATCTTGCGGCGTAGCTGGAACGAGCGGTGAAGTTGCGGCAGGCCCGCGTTGGTCTCGGCCACGAGCGTGCGGTAGACGCCCTCGGGAACGGCCCCCGGCGCGAGCGCCATGGCAAGGCAGCTCTTGTAGTTGCGGGCGCGGGCCTCGAACACGTCGCCCTTGAGCTTGGCCGCCATAGCCGCGCCGAGCGAGCTTTCGAACTTGCCCATCTCACCAAAGAAGCCGTCCATGACTTTCTTGCGGTCCTCGCGACCCGGCGCATCGCGGGTCAGGGTGTAGCCCTGCGCGTCGAGCGTCGTCTTGCGCCCGTCCGACAGGGTGACCTCGGGCCAGGGAATGTCGGAGGAGAACAGCTGCTCGCGGATCGTCTGCGGGCCGGACAGCGGCGAGGACACCGCCGCCAGCAGGGCCTCACCCTTCGCATCGAGCGTGTGCTCGGCTTCGCGCAGGGTCTTGCGCAGGCCGAAGGCGAAGCGGGTGGAGAGCGCCTTGTCGGCGGCGATGAAGCTCTCGACCTTGTCCTTGCCGAGCTTCAGCGTCTCGGGCGCGGTCCACGCGGTCGCCTCGCCGAAGGCGGCGTAGAGGTCCATGACCTGCGCGCTACGCTCCTGATTGGCGGAGACACGCACGTCCTCGTCCGCCTTCAGCGAGGCGTAGACGTAGACCCGCGCGAACGTCCTGGAGACATCGGAAATGTCCTCCAGCGCCTTGAGCATGGAGGCGGCATCAGTGCCGAAGCTGTCCTTGTAGGCGGCAAGGCGCGGCAGCGCGGCGGCAACCTGCTTGCGCGCGGCGTCCCAGGCGTCGAGGCCGGGGTAAAGGTCGGTAAGGTCCCACTGCGCCGCTGCCGCATCGGCGGCGTGGGCCGTGCCGGCGAGCAGAGAGGGCAGCGCCGAGGCGAGAGGAAGCGCGGCGGCAAGGCCGAGAGCGCCGCGACGGTCGGTTTCGATCATGGATGTGTCCCTTGCATCCCTGCGCCCGGAAAAGCGCGGGGGTCGATCGGCCGAAGCTATCGGCTTGGCCCATCGTTGCAAGAGAAACGCCGCCGCTGATCGAACAGCGTCGGCGGTTGGTCGAAGGGGGGCGCGGTTCACGGGGCTTCGACAAGCTCAGCCTGAGCGGTACTGGAAAGATAGCTCTCCCCCCGCTCACCCTGAGCCTGTCGAAGGGTGGTAACACCACCACCCCTCAGCCAAATCAGGCCAGCGCGGCCTTCAGCGCATCGACAAGATCGGTGCGCTCCCAGGGGAACAGGTCGCCCTCGGGCTGGCGACCGAAGTGGCCGTAAGCGGCGGTCGGGCCGTAGATCGGCTTGTTGAGGCCAAGGCCGACGCGGATGCCGCGCGGGGTCAGGCCGCCCAGCTTCTCGGCCGAGACCTTGGCGATCGCAGCTTCGAGAACGGCGTCATCGATGGTCCCGGTGCCATGGGTATCGACATAGAGCGAGAGCGGCGCGGACACGCCGATCGCGTAGGACACCTGGATCGTGCAGCGCGTCGCCAGACCCGCAGCGACCACGTTCTTCGCCAGATAGCGCGTCACGTAGGCCGCCGAACGATCCACCTTCGTCGGGTCCTTGCCCGAGAACGCGCCGCCACCGTGCGGCGAAGCGCCGCCGTAGGTATCGACGATGATCTTGCGGCCGGTGAGGCCCGCGTCGCCGTCAGGGCCGCCGATCTCGAACGAGCCGGTCGGGTTGATGTGGAACACCGTCTCATCAGTGACGAAGCCTTCGGGAAGCAGTTCGGTCACGACCTTCTTCACGTAAGTCTTGAGCTCGGCTTCCTTCTCGCCCTTGTCGTAGCCCGGCGCGTGCTGGGTGGAGACGACGACGGCGGTGGCGGCCACCGGCACGCCGTTCTCGAAGCGCAGGGTGACCTGGCTCTTGGCGTCGGGCTCCAGGAACGGCGCGGCGCCCGAATGACGGTCATCGGCAAGGCGGTGCAGGATCTTGTGGCTGTAGTCGAGCGTCGCCGGCATCAGGTCGGGCGTCTCGTCGCAGGCGAAGCCGAACATGATGCCCTGGTCGCCCGCGCCTTCATCCTTGTTGCCCGCCGCATCGACGCCCTGCGCGATGTGCGCGGACTGGGCATGCAGGCGGTTGATGAACTCGAAGGTCTCCCAGTGGAAACCGTCCTGCGCGTAGCCGATCTTCTTGACGACGGCGCGCACGGTCTTCTCGATTTCCTCGAGCGCGCCTTCGGCCCACTCGCCGTTCTCGAAGATGCCCTTGCAGCGGATTTCGCCGGCGAGGACCACGAGTTGCGTGGTCGTCAGCGTCTCGCACGCCACGCGCGCTTCGGGATCCTTCGACAGGAACAGATCGACGATGGCGTCGGAAATCTGGTCGGAGACCTTGTCCGGGTGTCCTTCGGAAACGCTCTCGGACGTGAAGACGTAGTTGCTGCGCATGTGATCCCTTGGGATATAAAGGAAGCTTTATGTGAGTGCGCGGTCTAGACCCGACGGCGACCGAGTGCAACCACGCAAAGCGCAACCGCCATCATGAGAGCGGCAAGCGCGAGCGGAAGGATGTTGCCCAGTCGCGCGAACAGGGTGGGCTCATGCGCCTGCGGTATCAGCCCGTCGAGACGCCCGGCGCGGTGGCGCGGCACGAAGGCCCGCACGATCCCGTCAGCATCGATCACCGCGCTGATGCCGGTAGTCGTGGAACGCAGGACCGGCAGCCCCTCCTCGATCGCGCGCAGCCGCGCCTGCGCGAGATGCTGGGGCGGCCCCCAGGCACCGAACCAGCCATCGTTCGAGGGGTTGAAAATATAGTCGGGCCGGTTTGCCGGATCGACGACCTCGCCGCTGAAGACGATCTCGTAGCAGATCTGCACCCCGGCCTTGCCGTAAGCACCGAAATCGATGGTTCGCGGTCCCGGTCCGGGCAGGAAATCGAGCTGTCCGGCGACAAGGCGGCTCAGCCCGATCGGCTCCAGCAGCCAGCGCATCGGCAGGTACTCGCCATAAGGCACGAGGTGGGCCTTGGAATAGCCCGCGAGGATCGCGCCGCTTCCATCGATCGCGGTGACCGAATTGCGCGCCGCCTTCTCCTCCTCGCCGTCCATGACGAGGTCGACCGCTCCGGTCATCAGGAGCCCGTAAGGCCCCACTACCCGGCCAAGGCGGCGGCGGGCGATCTCGGGATCGCCGGCGAAAGTGTAGATACGGTAGAGGTAGCTCGGATAGCCGTCGCGCAGGAAGTCGCCGAGGCCCGATTCGGGCCAGAACACGACTCGCCGGTCCCCCGGCGTGCGCGGCAGCGACAGCATCGCGAGCCGCTGGAAATTGCGCTCGAAATAGCGCGGGTCGTCGATGAATTCCTGCCGGATGTCGGGCTGGACCAGCGTGTAGCGCACCGCGCCCTCACGCACCTCCGGAGCAGGCGCATGCATGGCAAGGGCAAGCCCGCCCGCCAGCACCGCCACGGCCACCGGCGAGAGCAGCTTGCCCGACGGCAGCCGAGCCATGAAGCCGGGTACGCCGGACAGCAGCACGAGCACGCCGGAAAGGCCGTAAGTCCCGATCCACGGCGCCAGCACCGCAAGACCCCGGCTTTCGAACTCGCCCAGCAGGGCGATACCCAGCGGATTCCAGGCGAATCCGGTGAACAGCCATGCCCGGACCCATTCGGTCACGATCCACGCCCCGGCGAGGCCTATGGCAAGGGCTGCGAATCCGCGCGGGTCCGAAAGGCGATCGGGACGCGCGACCAGCCAAGCGGCCAGCAGTGCCACGGCCGGGAACAGCGCGAGATAAAGCGCCAGCAGCACCACCGCGATCATGCCCAGCCACGCGGGCATGTTCGCCTGATACGTGAAGGCCGTGGCGATCCAGTTGTTGCCGAGGGTGAAGTGACCGAGCCCGAAGCACCAGCCCAGCGCGAAGACATGCCGCCCCGTCCGCGCCTGGGCCGTGAGTTCAAGCAACCATGCAATCGCGATCAGGGTCAGCGGCCAGAGTGCGTAAGGCTGAAAGCCACAGGCCGCGAGAGCGCCAGCGGCAATGGCCGCCAGCGCGCGCGCACCCGGCCGCGGGGGCACGGCCAGGTTGAAGGTTCTGAGGAAAGGCGAAGCGTACCGGTCGGACTGCATCGCCATGGGCTTGTAAGCCCGACCCGGCGCGAAGCAAGGGACCAGTTACGGTCCTCCACGCATCGCGCCGGGAAAGGAGGATCAGCCTTCGACGGCCTCGGCAGCAGCCTCGCCTCCGGCGGCACCGTCAGCCGCAGCCTTGCGGGCACGGCGGCGGCGCGGCTTTTCCTCGGCAGCAGGCTCGGCTTCGGCGGTCGGAGCGCCGGCTTCGGCCGGAGCAGCCTTGGGCGTGCGCTTGCGGGCCGGCTTGGCCGAGATCGCGGGCGGAAGCATCGCGGCATCGAAGCCTGCGGGCTCTTCATGGCCGGTCGGGGCCGGAGCCTGCCCGGCTTCGACCTCGCCCTGCTCGCCGCGGGCATCGTCGCCCTCATCACGGCGCGGACCGCGCGGCTTGCGCTGCTTCAGGCCGCGCGAGGCGCGGTTGTCGCGCACGAAGGGGTTTTCCGCAGGCTCGTAGACGTTGGCCTCGGCCCCCTCGGCGGCGACGGGCTGGGCAGCCTCTTCGGCGGCAGGCTCGGCAGCACGCTGTTCCGGGCGCTGCTCGTACTGGCGCTGCTCACCACGCTGCTCATACTGGCGCGGTTCGCGTTCCGGACGCGGGGCGCGTTCGACGGGTGCCGGCGGCGCTTCGCCGTAGGGATCGTCATACGAGCCGTAATCGTCGCCGTAATCGCTCTGGCGGTGATCGTCGCGGCGTGGCTGGTTCGGCTGACGGGCCTCTTCCTGGCGCTGCTTCTGATCGGCGATGACGCGGAAGTAGTGATCCGCGAACTGGAGGTAGTATTCCTCCGTCACGCGGTCGCCATTGAGATGCGCGTCATGCGCGAGCTTCCGGTACTTTTCCAGAAGCTGCGGCGCATTGCCACGTGCCCTGCTGTCGATCCGGTTGGTCTGCTGGCCGCCCTGCTGGCGGTTGTTGTTCCCGCGCCCGCGGCGACGGTTGTTACCACGATTGTTGTTATTCAAGGGATGACTTTCCTCAAAACCCCGGGCTTCAAAACCCTGGCATGCTCCGGTCCTGATCAGATCGGTCCGATCAGCCCGGATTGCCGCGCGTCACATAATCTCGGCCGGCCCCCCGGCCGCCGCGATTTCCCCATCTGCCCTGTCGGAGACGCTGACGCCGCCGACCGCTTGCAAATGCTGGAGGCGAACCGGGTATGGGAAATCATCGTCCATCGGCCGGTTCGCCGTAATCTTTAGGGATTATAGCGCCCGATTCCAAGCGGAAACTTACGCCTCAAATACGTTTGTCCCCGAAAACGCGACGACACGATCCCGACCGCCCAAGTCCCGATGAACCCGGGAAAACATCCCTGCCGACGCGCCGATGCCCGCCACCGCCTCGGCCTGGCGCCAGCCGATCTCCACCATCGCCATCCCGCCGGGCGCCAAGAGGCCGGGCAACTGGGGAACGAGGATTCGGTAGTCGTCGAGCCCCTCGGGGCCGGAAAACAGCGCGCCGGCCGGCTCGAAGGCACGCACCGAGGTGTCGAGTTCGGCCGCGTCCTCAACATAGGGCGGATTGGCCAGCACCAGGTCGAACCGGCCGAGATCGGTCGACCAGCCGGGCTGCGTCCAGTCGGCCACCAGCAGCCGCGCGGCCGGGGCGTGGCGATCGGCATTGGCCTGCGCCACCGCCAGCGTGTCGGCCGAGCGGTCGATCGCAACCCCTTCCGCCTCGGGCCAGAGCGACAGCGCCGCCAGCAGCAACGCCCCGGTCCCGGTGCCGAGATCGAGGATCCGCGCGGGAGGGCGGTTGGCCAGCGCTTCGCGAGCGGCCTCGATCAGCGTCTCGGTATCGCCGCGCGGGATCAGCGTCGCCGGGCTGACGTCGAGTTCGAGGCCGTAGAATTCGGCCTTGCCGGTAATGTAGGCGACCGGCTCATGCGCGGCGCGGCGGGCGACCAGCACGGCGAAGCCTTCGGGCGCGGGATCGCGCATACGGCCGAGCAGCAGCTGCGAGCGGGTGACGCCCAGCCCGTGCGCCATCAACACTTCGGCATCGAGGCGGGCAGTATCACTGGTCTCGGCGAGGCGCAGGGCCGCATCGCGGATGGCCTCGGCGACAGTGGCGTGAGGGCTGGTCATAAATCGAACGGCCGCGCCTGATCCTTCGGCCAGCTCTGGATGAGCGGACCTTGGGAATAAACCGGCTGCATGAAATTCCGCTCACCCTGGGCCTGTCGAAGGGTCCCCGGGGAAAGGCGCTTACCCATCCATCGCCGCCAGCCGCTTGGCCTCGTCCTCGGCGATCAGGGCATCGACCAGTTCGGCGAGGCCGGGGCCTTCGAGCACTTCGGGCAGGCGGTGGAGCGTCAGGTTGATGCGGTGATCGGTCACGCGCCCCTGCGGGAAGTTGTAGGTGCGGATACGCTCCGAGCGGTCGCCCGAGCCGACCATCGCCTTGCGCGCCTCGGCCTCGGCGCCCTGTGCTTCATCGCGCATCTTCTCGTAGAGGCGCGCGCGCAGGACCTGCATCGCCTTGGCCTTGTTCTTGTGCTGGCTGCGCTCGTCCTGGCAGGTGACCACCAGGCCGCTGGGCAAGTGCGTGATGCGCACCGCCGAATCGGTGGTGTTGACGTGCTGCCCGCCCGCGCCCGAGGCGCGGTAGATGTCGATCTTGAGGTCCTTGTCCTCGATCGCCACGTCGACCTCGGTGGGTTCGGGCAGGACCGCGACGGTGGCCGCCGAAGTATGGATGCGCCCGCCCGATTCGGTCACGGGCACGCGCTGGACGCGGTGGACGCCGCTTTCGAACTTCAGCTTGGCGAAGACGCCCGAGCCGGTGACGTTGGCGACGACTTCCTTGAAGCCGCCCACGTCGCTGGCATTGGCACTGACCATCTCGACCCGCCAGCCCTGCTCGGCGGCGTATTTCTCGTACATGCGGTAGAGATCGGCGGCGAACAGCGCGGCCTCGTCGCCGCCGGTGCCCGCGCGGATTTCCAGCATCGCCGGGCGCACGTCGGCAGCGTCCCGAGGGAGCATGGCGATGGCGAGGCGGCGCTCGGCCTCGGGCAGCTCGGCCTTGAGCCGCGCGGCTTCCTCGGCGGCAAGGGCGCGCATCTCGGGGTCGGGGTCTTCGAGGCCCAGCAGCGATTCGAGTTCGCCGCGCATCGAGACGACCTCGGCAGCGGCGCGCGCGACGGGTTCAAGCTCGGCATAATCGCGGCTGGCGGCGACGAAAGCCTCGCCCTCCAGCGTGCCGGAGGCAAGGCGCGCCTCCAGTTCGGCCAGACGGCCGCCGAGCTGGGCGAGGCGAATGTCGGAGATCGCCATCAGCGTGCGCCTTCAGGGGCTTCGACAAGCTCAGCCTGAGCGGAAACAGAGGAAACGTGTCTGGAAATCATCGAACCCTCGCACCAACCCCGCTCAGGCTGAGCCTGTCGAAGCCCTTCGCGAAGTCGTGGCCATACCTCCATCACGGCTGCAGCGTCACCAGCACCTGCTCCACGGCCAACCGCGCCGGGGTGGTTTCACCCGCGCGCAAGTTGGCAGTCGGAACGCCGTCCTTGACCACGAACGAGACAATCGCCTTGGCGTTCGACTTCACCGC
Source organism: Novosphingobium sp. FG90 (assembly GCF_057808725.1). Taxonomy (NCBI): domain Bacteria; kingdom Pseudomonadati; phylum Pseudomonadota; class Alphaproteobacteria; order Sphingomonadales; family Sphingomonadaceae; genus Novosphingobium; species Novosphingobium sp. FG90. The sequence continues at coordinate 20,507 of NZ_JBMDIO010000026.1, read as the reverse complement.
CTTGTCGAAGCGCTTGCGCGGGCTTCCGGTGGCGATGATCTCGGCATCGATGCCCTGGTGGCGCAGCGCGGTCAGCGTCTTGAGCGCGAAGTGCAGCGCCGCGTCGTCCTCGACCGCGAGCATCGCCGTCAGCGGGGCCTCGGCGGTCTGGCCCGCATCGGCCACCAGCATCGCAAGACGCTCGATCCCGGCCGCCCAGCCGACCGCCGGGGTCTCGGGACCGCCAAGCGCGGCCATCAGCCCATCGTAGCGGCCACCGCCGAGCACGGTCCCTTGCGCGCCGAGGCGATCGGTCACGAACTCGAAGGCAGTGTGGCGGTAATAATCCAGCCCGCGCACCAGCGCCTCGGCGCGGGTCCAGGCGACGCCCGCCGCATCAAGCCCCGAAGTCACCGCGCCGAAGAAGTCCTGCGCCTCGGCCGAGAGGTAGTCGTCGATCTTGGGCGCATCGGCAGTGAAGGGCTTGTCGCGCGGGTCCTTGGAATCGAGGATGCGCAGCGGGTTGCGCTCAAGGCGGTCCTGCGAATCCTCGGACAATGCTTGCCTATGGCCACGGAAGTATTCGACCAGCGCCGCGCGCCAGGCTTCGCGGCTCTCGCCGTCGCCCAGCGTGTTGAGTTGCAGCGTCACGCCGTCGGCGATGCCCAGTTCCTTGAGCAGCTGGTCGGCCATGACGAGGAGTTCCACGTCGGCCATAGGCTCGGCCGCGCCGATCACTTCGGCGTCGATCTGGTGGAACTGGCGGTAGCGGCCCTTCTGCGGACGCTCGTAGCGGAACAGCGGCCCGTGCGTCGCCACCTTGAGCGGCGCGAACTGCTTCCAGCCGTCGGTCAGGTAGGCGCGGGCGATCCCGGCGGTGAATTCGGGGCGCAGGGTCAGCGATTCGCCGCCGCGATCCTCGAACGAGTACATCTCCTTGGAGACCACGTCGGTCGTCTCGCCCAGCGAGCGCGAAAACACGGCGGTCTTCTCGAACACCGGCATTTCCACGCGGCGGAAGCGGTAGAGCTTGCGCACGCGCTCGAAGGTCTCGACGACGTGAGCGAATGCCTCGGCATCGGCGCCGAAGATGTCCTGGGTTCCGCGAATGGCCTGTGGTGTGGTGTTCATGACGCGCGCGTCTAGCCGCAATGGCGCACTTCGTGAAGTGGCCCCGCCATTTTGAGAGGCCAAAACGACGGCATCAATGGTTGCCAAATGCGGCAACAAGCGCAAAGACCTGCGCAATGAAGAATCTGCTCAAGGGCGCGACCCTCCTCACCTCCCTGCTGCTGTCGACTTCCGTTTTCGCGCAGGATGCCAACCGCTCCACGCCGATGGCCCCGCCGCTTCCGCCGGAAATGCCCGCCGCGAAAGACGTGCCTTATGCCGGCACGATCGGCCTGAACATCGACGCGAGTGACATTTCGCGCGGCGTCTACCGCGTCACCCAGACGATCCCGGTCGCACCCGGCGCGCGCGATCTGATCCTGCTGCAGGCGGGCTGGCTGCCCGGCAACCACTCGGAAACCGGACCTTACGGCCTCCTCGCCGACATCCATTTCTATGCGGATGGTAAGGAAATCGCCTGGGTGCGTGACACGGTCGCGGTCAACGCCTTCCACCTCGCGCTGCCCGAGGGGACGAAGACCGTCACCGCGAAGTTCGTCCACACCTCGCCGCTGCAGACCAGCGAGGGGCGCATCACGATGACGCAGGAGATGCTCAACCTCCAGTGGGAGAAGATGAGCCTCTACCCGGCGGGCTATTACACGCGCGGCATCCCGTACAAGCCGACGGTCACCTTCCCCCGGGGCTGGCAAGTGTTCACCGCGCTCGACGGCTTCCAGCGGACCGGCGACACCGTCACCTGGAACACCATCGATTTCGAGCGCCTCGTCGATTCGCCGATCTTCGCCGGCATCCATTCACAGCGCTGGGATCTGGGCCAGAACGTCTTCATGGACGTCGTCGCCGACGAGCCGGACCTCCTCGCGATCAAGCCCGAGAATCTGCAGACCTACCGCAACCTCGTGAAGGAGGCGACGACCACCTTCGGCTCGAAGCACTTCGACCACTACGACTTCCTGCTCGCCCTCACCGACCGCATGGGCGGCATCGGGCTGGAGCATCACCGCTCCAGCGAGAACCAGCAGGAACCGAAGTCGTGGACCGACTGGGCCGGGATGGACTGGGACCGCAACGTCATCGCGCATGAATTCGTGCACAGCTGGAACGGCAAGTTCCGCCGCGGCGCCGATGCCTGGACGCCGGACTACCAGCAGCCGATGCAGAACACGATGCTGTGGGTCTACGAGGGTCAGACCCAGTTCTGGGGCTATGTCCTCGCCGCTCGCTCGGGCGTGCAGTCGCGCGACATGGTCATGGCGATGTTCGCCACCGCTGCGGGCAAGTATGCCGAAGGCACTCCCGGCCGGTCGTGGCGCTCGGTCGAGGACACCGTCAACGCGCCGCAGCTGATGCGCCGCCGTCCGCTGCCCTACACCTCGCTGACCCGCTCGGAAGACTACTACGTCGAGGGCGCGCTGACCTGGCTCGAAGCCGACCAGATCATCCGCAAGGGCACGGGCGGCGCCAAGGGGCTCGACGATTTCGCCAAGGCCTTCTTCGGCGTGCGCGATGGCGACTGGGGCGAAGTGACCTACGACTTCGACGAAGTCGTCAAGGTGCTGAACGGCGTCTACGCCTACGACTGGGCCAGCTTCCTGCGCACGCGCCTCTACGACACCAACCAGCCCGCACCGCTGAACGGCGTGCAGATGGCCGGCTACAAGCTGGTGTGGAAGGACAAGCCCAACGCCTACGAAAAGGGCATCGCCGAGGAGCGCAAGACGCTCGACCTCACCTACTCGCTCGGCGTGACTCTGAACAAGGACGGCGACGTCACCGCGACCTTGTGGGACGGCCCGGCCTACAACGCGGGCATCGTCAATTCGACGAAGATCGTCGCCGTGGGCGGCCGCGCCTATTCGTCCGACGTGATGAAGGACGCGATTACCGCCGCCAAGACCGCCAAGGCGCCGATCAGCCTGCTGATCAAGCGCGGCGAGCGGTATCAGACGGTGGCGATCGACTACCACGGCGGCCTGCGCCACCCCTGGCTGGAAAGCACCACACCGGGCAAGACGAACGGGCTCGACAAGCTGCTCACAGCGCGCACCAAGTAACGGAACTGTCTTAAAACGATTGTCGCCCCGGCTCGTCCGGGGCGATTACGTCCGTATTCGCGCAATCATCGCAGTATCGTCCGAAATGGCTGTTGCGACGCAATAAACGCGACGCTAAGCCCGCGCCCAACGTGCGGCACGCCGCACAGACGAACAGTGCGAAAATAAAGAAGGACCATTATGCGCATCGACATGATCCCCGTCGGCGACAACGCGCCGAAGAGCCTGAACGTCATCATCGAAGTTCCCGTCGGCGGCGAGCCGGTCAAGTACGAGTTCGACAAGGCCTCCGGCGCGCTCTTCGTCGACCGCATCCTGCACACGCCGATGCGCTACCCGGCGAACTACGGCTTCGTGCCGCACACCCTCTCGCCCGATGGTGACCCGCTCGACGCGCTGGTCGTCGCCCGCTCGCCGTTCATCCCGGGCTGCGTGGTCAAGGTGCGCCCGATCGCCGTCCTCAACCTCGAGGACGAGCATGGCGGCGACGAGAAGCTGCTGTGCGTGCCGATCAACTCGACCTTCCCTTACTATTCGCACGTGAACGAGAAGGAAGATCTGCCGGACATCGTCTACCAGCAGGTCGAGCACTTCTTCACCCACTACAAGGACCTGGAAAAGGAAAAGTGGGTTCGCGTCGGTACCTGGGGCAACGCCGCCGATGCCGCCCGCATCGTCGAAGAGGCGATCGAGCGCTACGAGGCGACGAAGGCCGAAGCCTGAATTTAAAGTTCACTTCCCATGTGGACGGGGGCCGGCAGCGCAAGCTGTCCGGCCCCTTGGCTTTTGTGGAGTTCAGCTCACCACGCGCCCGCCGTTGACGCCGATGGTCTGGCCGGTGACGTAGCCCGAAGCCTCATGACACAGCCAGGCGCAGGCATTGGCGATATCGGCGGGCTCGCCCATGCGGCGCACCGGAATCGACTGGAGCAGCAGTTCGGTCGGAACCTGGAAGCGTTCGCGGTTGGCCTCGGACATGATCGTGCCCATCACCGAGCCGGGCGGGATATTGTTCACAGTGATCCCGTAAGGCCCGAATTCCTGCGCCATGGAGCGCGTCATCGTCACCACCGCGCCCTTCGACGAGGAATAGCAGATCATGTTGAGCGCCCCCGTCTGCGCCGACGAGGACGAGACGTTGACGATGCGGCCCCAGCCCGCGTTCTTCATGTCCTTGATCACCAGCTGCGTCATCACCATCGGCCCGCGCACGTTGATGGCGTAGACGAAGTCCCAGCGCTCGTCGGTCAGTTCCTCGAACGGCGTGAAATCGGTCACGCCCGCGTTGTTGACGAGGATCGAGATCGGCCCCAGCGCATCGCGGCATTTCTCCACGGCGGCGGCAGCCTGCTCGCGGTTGGATATGTCGGCGCCCAGCGCGATGGCGGTGCCGCCCGCATCCCTGATCGCCTTCACGGTATCCGCGCAGCGCTCCTCGTCGAGATCGAGCACGCCCACCGCGATGCCGTCCTGCGCCAGCCGCCTGGAACAGGCCGCACCGATTCCGGCCGCGGCCCCGGTGACGATGGCAACACGATACGTCATGAATTCTCTCCTGAAGATTTGTGCCGGAGAGTTACCGAGAATCACGCCCGGCAGAAGTGCGGGTTGAGGCGGCGGAAGCAGAATCCGCCCCGGCGACGTGGCAGCGCCCGCCTTGACCCCTCGCCGCGTCAGCCGGGCCGGATGCGGGTGGCAAGCACGTGCCCGGGTGCGATCGGTTCGGCCGCCAGCGATGCGGGGAGCGAGGCTGCGCGGGCCGCTTTCTCCCGCGCGCCCGCCAGCAGGGCGCGGAAAGAGGGTGCCGGTGCAGCCTCAAGCCGGGCCTGCCGTGCCGCCTCGCGCATCCGGCTGGGGGTGGTGCCGAAGTGTCGGCTGAAGCGTCGGCTGAACGCGGCTTCCGAGCCGTAGCCCGCCAGTTCGGCGATCTCGGCGATTTTCATGCGCTCTTGTCGCAACAGCATGGCGGCGTGCTCCATGCGATGTTCCGCCACGACCTCCATGGGTGCCTTGCCGACCGCCGCGGAAAACACCGCCGCGAAGTTGGAGCGCCCCATCCCCACGGCCCGCGCCAGCGATTCCACCGTCCAGGGATGCGCGGGACTCGCCGCGATCAGCTGCTGCGCCTCCTCCACCGTATTGCGGCTCTCGCCCGAGAGGATGCGTCGGCAGGCCGGGTCCGCGCGCAGCCCGGCGACAAGCAGCATCTCCGCCAGCCGGGTCAGCAGCGCCGTCGCGCCCCCGCCCATGCCCGCCTGCGCGAGGGCATCGACGCCCACAAGGCCGCCCCCCGAACTGCGCAGGAGGGTCGGCAAACCGCCCCGGGAAACGCCGTCCGGCCAGTTCGCCCGCAGCCGCGCGCTCAGCACCCGCGCAGCGGTGCGTCCTTCCCCGAAGCGGCGCGCCGGCGGTAGGTCGGTGCCCTCGTCCCGGCGCAGGACATCGTGGGCGGCGGTCGCGGCGTCAGGCTCGGTGCGCAGCGCATGGGCCTCGCCCGAGAGCACCATGGCCACCTCGCCTGCATCCAGTTGCGCCATGGCCCCGCCCGCACAGGCGATCCGGACCGAGCCATGGATCACCGCATGGACGAAGACCGCGTCGCCTCCTGCCACCGCGCAGCCCGCGCGTTCGGCGAAATCCCCGTAGCACCAGGTCCGCCCGGACAGGCGCACGCCTTCCAGAAGTTCCGACAAGTCCGCAGCCGCGGTGCGCCTCTGGCCGGTAGCAGGCATTGCATCCTCCCGCCGATCCCGTGGACGATCGGTCATGCCGCCGGAGGATATGGGATTGCGCAAGGGCGTCAATCGGGGCGAGAACGCGCGAAACGGGAAAGCGAGAGGCGTGCGACAGGTCGAAATCACCATCGATGTCAGCGATGCGGCGGGCCTTGGCATCGCCGCCGCGATCAGCGCCACCGTAGTGCTGCCCGATCCCGCCGCGCTGCCCGATCACCCCGTGCTCTGCTTTGCCGCGCCGAGCAGCAGCTATGCGCGCGGCTATTACACCTGCGAGCTGCCGGGGCCGGCGCGCGGGGCTGGATCGCAAGCGGCCTTTCACGCGGCGCGCGGGTGGATTTTCGTCGCGCTCGACTGGCTGGGATGCGATGAAGCGCAAGCGCGGGGGACCGGTCGCATCGATCCCGAGGACCTGGGCTACGCGGCTCTCACCGCTGCCGCCGACGCCGCCCGGCAGGACATCGTCCAGCGCCTCGCCAACGGCGTGCTCACGCCCGACTATCCGCCCGTCAGCGCATCCTGCGTGATCGGCATCGGGCAATCGCTCGGCGCGGCCCTGCTGATCTACCAGCAGGCACGCCATCGCAGCTTCGATGGCATCGCCGTCCTCGGTTTCAGCGCCATTCACGCTCACCCGGCCACGCCCCCCGGCGGCCGCCCGGTCACCGTCGCCTGGTATCCACGCGACGCCCGGCTCGACGAATGCCGCGAGCCGCTCAACGCCATCCTGCTCGCCGAGGCGGGGGATGCAGCGTCGCAGGCGGCGTGGGAAGCGATCGCCTGGGGCTTCCACTACGACGACGTCCCTCTCGACGTCGTCGAGCAGGATCTGGCGCATTACGAGGGGATCGCGCGCGGCGACATGGGCGGGGCCGAAACGGCATCACCCTCTCCCCCCTGGTACGCACGCCGAACCCCGCAGCGCGCCGCGCGCTCCACGCTGACGCCGGGCGTCGTCGCATCCGAGGCCGCAGCGATCACCGTGCCCGTCCTTGCCGCGACGGGAGAGCGCGACCTCGTTCCCGACCCCCGCGCCGAGCCGCGCGCCTATCCCTCCGCCCGGAGTATCGACATGTTCGTCTGCCCGCGCATGGGCCACGTTCACAACATGGCCGGAACCCGGGCGCTGCTGTGGGAGCGTATCCATCTGTTCGGGACATGGTGCGTTTCGACGAACGACATGCGAAGTAACACCTAAGCAATCGACAGATAGTCGCCGTCCTGCTTATTGTCCCTGCGCTCACTACAACACATTTCCAGTCGCCCGCAGGGCAAGGACAACGATGACTTACGAAACGTTGATCGCGGTCGACGCGCTCAAGAACATGATTGCATCAGGCGCGGACGTTCTCGTCTTCGACTGCGAATTCGAACTCGGCGCTCCCGACAAGGGGCAGGAGATCTACGCGAAGGGCCATATCCCCGGCGCGCGCTACGCCCATCTCGACGAAGACCTGGCGTCCCCGCCCGATGGCAGCAACGGACGCCACCCCCTGCCCGCGCCGGTGGCGATGGTCGCCTGGCTGCGTGCGCAGGGGCTGCGCAAGGACCAGCAGGTCGTCGCTTATGACAGCAACGGCGGCGCCTGGGCCGCGCGGCTGTGGTGGCTGCTGCGCTGGCTGGGCCACGCCCCCGTCGCCGTGCTCGATGGCGGCAAGCCGGCCTGGGTCGATGCCGGACTGCCGCTCGAGGCAGGCGCTCCGCAGGCCGCCGCCTCGGGCGATTTCGAGCCCCGCGAGACCCTCGTTCCCGCGCCCGTGAACGCCGCCGAAGTGCTCGCCAACATCGACACCGCCGCCGCGCAAGTGCTCGACGCGCGCGATCCATCGCGCTTCGCGGGCACGCCCAACCCGATCGATCCGGTCGCCGGGCATATCCCGGGTGCGCGCAACCGCTTCTTCCGCGACAATCTCGACGCTGGCGGTCGCTTCCGCCCCGCCGAAGAACTCGCCGCCGACTTCGCCGCACTGCTGGGCGAGGCTCCGGCGATCCTGCAATGCGGCTCGGGCGTGACCGCCTGCCACAACGCGCTGGCCATGGCGGTGGCGGGCCTGCCCGGCGGCCGGCTCTACCCGGGATCGTGGAGCGAGTGGATCGCCGACCCCGCGCGGCCAGTGGCGACGGGCTCCGCTTGACGGCCGCGGTCAACGCTGCCGATTAAAGGATTGCAAGCCTCGACATGACAGCACTTGTGAATTGCATTACAACGTAAAAACGCATCTTCTGAGCACCTTGGCGCGGTCGATCCGCGTCACGACGGGTTTGATCCTCGGGGATAGGGACAGGCATGCACAAGGCGCTGTGCGCGAATGTTCTGGGGCGTGCCCGAATGGTTGTCCTCACGGCGTTGCTCGCCATGACCGCCCCTGCACAAGGTCATGCGGCAATGTCGAGGGTTGGGTCCAAAGTCGGGCCGAGGGTTGCGCCGACGGCGGGACCGACGGTCGCGCAGGCAGGTGCCTCGGCGATGGAACTGCGCGACTTGCGCGGCTACGACACCAGCGGCGATCCCGAGGCTGCGCTGCGCCATGTCGATGACGTTCTCTCCCGTGCCGGCGGCGACCCGGGCATCGATCCGGTCGATCTGCTCTATGCCCAGGCGGTGAAGGCGCGCGCGCTCTCCTCGCTCGATCGGAGCGAGGAAGCGCTGGCGCTGTTCCGCGCCGTCGACAGCGGCCTTGCCGCCCGCAAGGCCCCGCTCACACCCGAACGCGCCAGCCTGCTGCTGCACATCGGCTCCGAGCTCGGCACGCTGGGCAAGCTGGACGAGGCGCAGGACTATACCGGACGCGCGCTGGCTCTCGCCGGGAAGCTGGGCGGGCGCCGGAGCCCCGAATATGCCGAAGCGCTCTACGGCATGGCCCTGCTCGACTACAGGCGCGGCGCACAAGGCGCGGCCATCCCCAGGATCGCCGAAGCACTGACGATCGCGCGCGCTCACGCGCTGGCCACGGGAGAAAACCTCGACAGCCCGGCGGAATACGGCATCAGCCTCAGCGCGCTGCAACTGAACGTGTCGGACGGCGACAGCGCCATCCTCACTGCCCGCGAGGCCGTCGCCTGGGCCGAGGCCCACTTGCCCGACAACCACCGCCTGCGCGTGCAGGCGACGCAGCAGCTTGGCGCCATCCTCGTCGAGACCGACCAGTACGCCCAGGCCATCCCGATCCTGCGTACCGCCCTTGAAAAGCGGCGTGCGATCCTGCCCGCGAACGACCCGAAGCTGGCGCTCTCGCTTCATGCCCTCGCCTATGCGCTCGACGATGCCGGTATGCGGGCCGAGGCCGGTCCGCTCTACGACAAGGCCGTCGCCATCTTCGAGAGCAACCCCGACCGCATGCAGGCCAACAGCCTCTCCACCATGATCGGCGAGCAGGCGCGCATGGCGCAGTGGGAAGGAGACCAGACGCGCGGCCTTGCCTTGCGCGAAAAAGCGCTGGCGGTGGCCCGCCGCTATTCCGCCTCGCCCGAGGACCTGACAGTGCTGACGGCCGAGTACAACCTGGCCTCCGCGCTCGTCACCGCCGGGCGGGTGGATGCGGCCCGGCCGCTGCTCGACCATGCGCAGAAGGGCTTCCTCGCCGGCACCGGACCGACGAACAAGCGACGCTTTACCGCCGCTGCGCTATCCGCCCGCATTGCCGTCAGGGAAGGCCGCAAGGCCGAAGCGCTGGCCTCGCTGGGCGATGCGCTGACGCCGCTGCGCACGCGCCTGCTCGACCGCGCGACCGCGCGGCGCGACCTGGTGACGATGGCCGGCGAATCGCGCGGTGTCTTCATGCAGCTGGCGCGGATCGCGATCGACACCGGCGCGCCCGACCTTGCCTTCGACGCGCTGCAGATGGCGAACCTGGGCGACCTGCAGGGGGCGTTCTCCTCGCTCGCCGCGCTTCAGGACGGTTACGGCGCCGATGCACGCGAAGCGATCCGCAGCTATCTCGCCCTGGCGGCAGATGGGCGGCAGTTGCGCAAACGCCTAGACCGCGCCCTGATCGCCGGCGACAACGCCGCCGTCACGGATCTGGGCGGCGAGGTCACCCGTAGCGATGCCCGTCTGCGCGAAGCCGATGCGCGTCTCGCGGCGCTGGTGCCCGGTTACCGCACGCTGACAGCCGTCGAGCCCGCGCGTCTTGCCGACGCCCGCGCACGGCTGCGGCGCGGACAGGCGCTGCTGCTCATCGGCGCCGACGAGATCGGGCTGGTGACGCAGCTGGTCACGCACGATGGGGTCGTCTCGGGCGATGCCGAAGTCTCGGGGCGGCACCTGGTGCAGCTCCAGCAGCGCCTGCGCGCCTCCATAGAGAACGGCCTCCTCGACGAAGGCCGCGCCGGGTTCGACCGGCAGGCTGCGTTCGAACTGTTCCGCCTGATTTTCCCCGAACCGGTGCGCAAGGCCCTGCGATCGGTCCGGGAACTCGAAATCCTCGCACCCGGCAGTCTCTCCACCGTCCCGTTCGCCGCGCTGGTCACCCGCACGCCGGAGGGCGCGGACACCGACCCGCAGGCGCTGCGCGGGACACGCTGGCTGGCCCGTGATCTGGCCACCAGCGTGATGATCAGCGCCGAACCGCTCCCCCGGCGCGCGCAGACGGGAGAGCGGGCGGCGACCTTCGCGGGCATCGGCGCGCCGCTGCTGGGACCGCCGACCATGCTGGCCACGCGCTCGGCCTCGGCACTGAAGGCAGGAGACGTCAGCGTGGAATCGCTCGCCCGGCTCGGCAGTCTGCCCGACGCCGAGCGCGAATTGCGCACCATGGCCAGCCATTTCGCCGGTACCAGCCAGCTTCTGGTCGGCCCGCAGGCGACCGAGACGGCGGTGAAGCAGGCACCGCTCGACCAGGCGCGGGTGATCGCCTTCGCGACGCACGGCCTCGTCGGCGGCGGCCTTCGCGGGATGGTGGAGCCGGCTCTTGTGATGACCCCGCCCCAAGTCGCGACGCCGCTCGACGACGGGCTGCTGACAGCCTCCGAAGTCGCGCAGCTGCGTCTCGACGCGGACTGGGTGATCCTTTCCGCCTGCGACACCAGTGCGGGCGACAGCGAGAATGCGCCGACTTATTCGGGCCTCGCGCGGGCCTTCATCTCGGCGGGATCACGGGCGCTGCTGCTCTCGCACTGGCCGGTGCGCGACGACGTGGCCGGGCGGCTGACGCTGCGCACCCTCGAAGGCGCGCGCGGCAAGGTTTCGCGCGCAGAGGCGCTGCGGCGCGCGCAAGTCGAGCTGCTGGAAGCACGCGACGTGCCCGGCGGGGCGCATCCCGCGACGTGGGCGCCGTTCGTGCTGGTGGGGGATTGAGGGCGGGCGTCAGGCCACTTCGATCCAAATTTCAAATCGTCATTGCGGGCGTAGCGAAGCAATGACGAAGTGAGTTATCGGCCCCCTCACGTTCGCGTGAGGGGGCCTCCAGCCCCTTACTTCGCCAGTTCAGCCTCGATCGCGCCGACCAGCAGCGGGTCCTGCGGCGCAGTGCCCGGCGCGAAGCGACCGGCAACCGAACCATCGCGCGCGATCAGGAACTTCTCGAAGTTCCACAGCACTTCGGGGTCGTCGTTCGGGGTCATGCCGTAGCCCTTGAACTTCTCCTTCATTCCCTCGACGTCGCCCTGCTTGGTGGGCACGGCCTCGGTCAGCGCGGCGTAAAGCGGCTGCTTGGCCTCGCCGGTGACATCGGCCTTGGCGAAGAGCGGGAACGAGACGCCGTAGTTCACCGAGCAGAACTCGGCGATTTCCTCATGCGTGCCGGGCTCCTGCGCGCCGAAGTCGTTGGCCGGGAAGCCCAGCACCTCGAAGCCCTTGTCCTTGTATTCGCCGTAGATCGCCTCGAGACCCTCGTACTGCGGAGTGAGGCCGCACTTGGAGGCGACGTTGACCACCAGCAGCACCTTGCCGGCGTGTTCGCCGAGGGTGTCGGGCTTGCCGTCGATGCGGGTGAGCGGGATGGAGGCGAGGTCGGCCATTGGAAGTTCTCCCATTAGAGTTCGGGCGGGTTATGCGGCGGCAGGATGACCGCCGCAAGACTATGCCGGCAAACCGCCGAGGACCGGAGAAATCCACTCCTGGTCATGGGCGAAGGGCATCTCCGCACCATCGCGAAGGGCGGTGAGGATCGCGGCGAAGTCCGTCCCGGCCCGCCATCCAAGCAGCCGTTCGGCCTTGGCGGGATCGTAGACCCGCTCGATCCGCTCGGGCAGCACCCAGCCGGCGCGGGCGTAGAGATCGGCGGCGTCGGGGTGGTAACGGGCGATCACCGCGCGCGCATCGCGGGCCAGTTCCGCCGCATCCTCGCGCACGAAAGGCGGCGGGGCGGAGAGCACGAACGTCTCGCACCCTTCGATCCGCTCCAGCGCGGCAAGGTGGGCTATTGCGGCGTCGCCCACGGTCAGCCGACGGTTCAGGAACTCGTTCGCCTTGAGGTTGGGGCCGGAGGGGACCACGTGCGTATCGTCGTCCTCCGGGAAGAAGCGCCCGGTGCGCAGGATCGCGACCGCCATGCCGTGCTCGCGCGCGACGAGGCGGCACATGTCCTCGGCCGTGCGCTTGGTGATGCCGTAGACGTTGCGCGGGGCGAGCGGGCCGAATGCCTCGTCCATCCACCACGCACCGTGCTCGCCCGCCCCGGCACGCACGTCGTCGCGGACCATCAGCGAGGTCGTGGACGTGAACACGAAGCGCGCGTGCCCGGCCTCCACCGCCGCTTCCAGCAGGTTGAGCGTTCCCGTCACATTGACGTCGACGAAAGCCTGCCGCCCGAAGCGCGCGATGTCCGGCTTGTGCAGCGCGCCCGAGTGGATCACCGCCTCGATCCCGTGCTCGGCGATAGTGCGGAACACCAGCGCGCGGTCGGCCACCGAGCCCAGCACCATGGTCGCCGCACCCGCCGCCACGTCGAGGCCGACGACCTCGTGCCCGCGCGAAGCCAGCAGCGGCGCCAGATGCCGCCCCAGCCAGCCCGACGAGCCCGTCAGCAGGACGCGCATAGGTTCATGCCGGGACGCGGTAGTCGGCGATGATCGCGCCTGCTTCGGCCAGTTCGGCCTCGTGGCTTTCCTCGCGCCAGGTCTCGGCGAGGGCTTCGGCTTCCCACTCGCGCATGGCCGGGTGAGCCAGCATCGCATCGACCCACGCCTGCCCGCCGCCCACGTCGAGGCCATACGTGCGGATGCGGAAGGCGACCGGCGCGTAGAAGGCGTCGATGGCGGTGAACTCGGCGCCCGCCAGCCAGGGTCCGCCGAAACGGTCGAGCCCTTCCTCGAACAATTCGCGCAGGCGGTGGATCTCGCGCACCAGCGCGCCGCTCATCGGCCGCAGCTTCACGCGCACGCCCACGTTCATCGTGCACACGTTGCGCAGGGCGGAGAAGCCCGCGTGCATCTCGCATACCGCGCTCTGGGCGAAGGCACGGGCGTCCGGAGCCTTGGGCCAGACGGTAGGGTGGCGGTCGGCGAGGTACAGCGTGATGCCGAGCGAGTCCCAGACAGTGCGCTCCTCGTCGATCAGCGCGGGGACCTGCCCGGTGGGCGAGAAGCTGCGGAAGGCGTCGTAGTTCACCGGCATGGTGAAGGGCTCAAGCTCATCCTCGAACGGGATGGCGAGCGCCTTCATCAGCACCCACGGGCGCAGCGACCAGCTCGAATAGTTCCGGTTCGCGGTGATGAGGGTGTAAGTCATGGATGGTCCCTTGCGAAGAGTGCGCGAGGGATAGCGTGAAGTTTGCGGCGTGGCGAGAGGCGCGAGGTTCATCCCCGAGCTTGTCTCGGGGAGGTGGCAGCCCGTCAAGGCTGACGGAGGGGGAATTGTTCAAACACTCCCCCTCCACCACCGACTTCGTCGGCGGTCCCCCTCCCCGAGCAAGCTCGGGGAGGAATTGCCTAATCAACTCACGTAATGCGCGGTCGTCTTCGCGGCGACTTCCTCAGCCGTCACGCCGGGCGCCAGTTCGATCAGCTTGAACGGGCTGTCGTGATCCGGACGCTGGAACACCGCGAGGTCGGTGATCACCATGTCCACCACGTTGCGTCCCGTCAGCGGCAGGGTGCAGCCGGGGATGAACTTGGGATCGCCGTTCTTGGAGGTGTGCTCCATCACCACGATGATCTTCTTCACACCCGCGACGAGGTCCATGGCGCCGCCCATGCCCTTGATCATCTTGCCGGGGATCATCCAGTTGGCGATGTCACCGTTCTCGGCCACTTCCATCGCGCCCAGCACGGTCAGGTCGATGTGCCCGCCGCGGATCATGCCGAAGCTGGTGGCGCTGTCGAAATAGGCCGAGTGCGGCAGTTCGCTGATGGTCTGCTTACCCGCATTGATGAGATCGGGATCGACTTCGTCCGGGTAGGGGAACGGCCCGATGCCGAGCATCCCGTTCTCGCTCTGCAAGGTGACGGTGATGTCGGACGGCACGTAGTTCGCCACTAGCGTCGGAATGCCGATGCCGAGGTTCACGTAGAACCCGTCCTGCAGTTCCTTCGCCGCGCGGGCGGCCATTTCATTACGATTCCAGGCCATTACGCGCTCTCCCTTTCGCGGGTGGTCGTGAACTCGATCTTCTTGTCGTAGGGCGCGCCCACGACGATGCGCTGGACGAAGACGCCCGGCAGGTGGATCGCGTCGGGATCGAGCGAGCCGGTGGGGACGATCTCCTCCACCTCGACCACGCAGACCTTGCCGCAGGTGGCGGCGGGCACGTTGAAGTTGCGCGCGGTCTTGCGGAACACGACGTTGCCGGTTGCGTCCGCCTTCCACGCCTTGACGATCGACAGGTCGGCGAAGATGCCTTCCTCGAGGATGTAGTCCTCACCCCGGAACTGCTTCACTTCCTTGCCCTCGGCGACCTGGGTGCCGACGCCGGTCTTGGTGTAGAAGCCGGGAATGCCGGCGCCGCCTGCCCGCATGCGCTCGGCCAGCGTGCCCTGCGGGCAGAACTCGACCTCGAGTTCCCCTGCGAGGAACTGGCGTTCGAACTCCTTGTTCTCGCCGACGTAGGACGAGATCATCTTCTTCACCTGCTTGGTGCGCAGCAGCTTGCCGATGCCTTCGTTGTCGATACCGGCATTGTTCGAGGCGAACGTCAGGTCCTTCACGCCCGAATCGCGGATCGCATCGAGCAGCCTTTCCGGGATGCCGCAAAGCCCGAAACCGCCGCTGGCGATCAGCAGGCCGTCCTTGAGCACGCCTTCCAGCGCGGCCTCCGCACTGGGGTAGATCTTGTTCATCGAGGCAGATCCTCTTCTCCGTTTCACGCGGGAGGCTAGACAGCTTCTCCTATCACGAATAGCGATTGTTTTTTATCGGTTCCGATAGACACTGATTATGAAACGCATCGCCCTGTTCCATCTTGAGACGTTGATGTGGATCGACCGGCTCGGCACGTTCGCGGCGGCGGCGGCGCGGCTCAACACCACGCAGCCCGCGATTTCCGCGCGCGTGCGCGAGATCGAGGAGCAACTGGGCGTCCCCCTGTTCCAGCGCGAGGGGCGGCGCATGGTGCTTTCCGCGCGCGGGCGGCGACTGGTGCAGGCGAGCGAGCCGCTTTACCACGGCCTCGAACAGGTACTGCTGGAGGCGAGCGACTTCGCGGGCGCCACCGCCGCCGTGCGCATCGGTTCGGGCGAGATCGCGGCGGCCAGCTGCCTGCCCGCCTTCATCCAGGCCATTGAGCGCGACCGTCCCGGCGTCGCCATGGAGATCGAGATCGACCTCACCGCGCCGCTGCTCCAGCAACTGCTGGCGGGCACTCGCGACATCGTGTTCCTCGCCGGGCCGGTGGCCAGCCCCGGAATGCGCACCGCCTCGATCGGCTCGGTCGAACTGGTGTGGTGCGCTGGTGCCGAAGTGGCGGAAAACGGCGGTTTCGCGAAGGCCCTGCCGGTGTGGTCGCTGCCCGATCACTCGCCGCTCCATGCAGTGACTCACGAGACGCTGGAAGCTCACGGCATCGTCCCGCGCGCGCTGCACACCTGCAACAACGTGCGCACCCTCATCGAGATCGTCGCCAGCGGTCAGGGCGCGGCCGTGCTGCCCGAAACCATGGTGCGCGACCGCCTCGCCGCCGGACACTTGCACGAAGTGCTCCCGCGCCCCCGCCACCACGTCCACTTCGAGGCCGCGATCCGCACCCGTGAGCGCGACCCGGTGATCCTCGACCTCTTCGCGCGGGCGAGCGAACTGCGGATCGAGCCGGGGGCCTGACCCTTCGACAAGCTCAGGGTGAGCGGAGGTAAGGCAAATCTCTCAAACCCGCTCAGGCTGAGTGCTGGGCCTGTCGAAGTATCGAAGCCCCCACCACCCGCGCGCCCGTTTCAAACCATTTCCCGCGCCGTTTTCCCGCAACCCCGCAGCCCGCCATTCGTTTTACCAAGGCCCCATGTTTGATCCCGGTCATGGAAATCCCACCGTCGCGGGTTAGCCTGAGGATGCCTAAGAGGGAGAACGACCATGCGCTCGATACTCGTCAATGCCGACCGCAAGCCGGGCAGCGATGCCCGCCTCCAGACCGCCGTGGACATCGCCCGACGCGAGAACGGCCATGTCACCGTGCTCGTCGACACCCCCGTCTCGCGCTACATCGCGATGGACCCGATGGGCGGCAGCTACGTGATCTCCGAAGCGCTCGACAAGGCGCTGGAGGCCGACGACGAAGTCGCCGCCGCCGCCGAGACCCGCCTCGCAGACGCGGGCGTGCCCTTCGAGGTGATCCGCTGCGAGGACGACCCCGTCACCGCCTTCGCCTATGCCGCCCGCCTTGCCGACCTGATCGTCGTATCGCGCTCGGGCGGGCTTGCCGGAGACCTTGCCCTGCGCGCCCGCGCGCCGGTGCTCGCGCTGGCGGAAACCCCGCTCAAGGTGCCGGTCGGAACCGCCTGCATCGGCTGGGACGGCGGGGAGCAGGCCGCCGCCGCCCTGCGCGCCGCCGCGCCGCTGCTTGCGCAGTGCTCCACTGTCAAGCTGATCTGCGTGGTAGAGAAGGAAGGCGGCTTCCCCGCCACCGATGCCCTGCGCTACCTCTCGCGCCACGGCGTCAACGCCGAACTGGAGGAGCACGAGCGGGTCCACTCGACTCAGGAGACGCTGGCCGCCGCTGCGCAAGGGGCGGACCTCCTCGTCATGGGCGCCTACGGCAAGAATCGCGTGCGCGAGTTCCTGTTCGGCGGCGTGACCGAGTTCTTCCTCAAGGAAGAAACGGCGCCCGCGCTGCTTCTCGCCCACTGAATAACGCCCGACATATCGATCTGCGGCGCCGGCCCGAAAGGGCGCGGCGCCGCAGTTTTATGGCGATTCCGGGTCACATGCTCACCTTGGCAAGGTCTTTCCGCGGCGCAGCAAGCAAAGGATTGCAGTCCATCGCTGAGGCGCTGTGTGCTCACGTAAACGTAAAGGTAAATTTGAAAGTCGGCTCATTATCATACATGGCGGAAACCCTGACATTTCGTTCAGAAAACATGACTCTTTGCAGCTAAATGCAACTTTGGTTCACAATTTCGCAACACGACCTATCCTTTTCGCACTTGCACAAAAGCCGATTCGGGGGCATACAGACGGTGCCTTTCAGGCATCCTCTCCCAAAACTTCCACGGCCTGGTCGGAAACGACCGGGCCTTTTTTCTTGTCCGGGTAATGCGCGAATTCCGCCGCTCGGAAAGGGAACACGCGCCGACTGTACGGGTTCGAATTGCATTCCCCGGTGGCGATACCCAGCTATCCTCCACCGGCCGGTCGATCAGCATGATGACCGCTACGGGATCGAGGAAGGAACACCCCGCACATGGCGGATACTGAAACCAGAACCGAAGACCGCACCATAAAGCTGCAGGTCGCCGCCGCTCGTCAGGAAGAGAGCGGCCAGGGCATCGCCCGCCTGTCTCGCGCCGCATTGGGCGAGATCGGCGCCATGGAAGGCGACGTGCTCGAAATCACCGGCAAGGCCGTGACCGTGGCCCGCGCCGTCCTTGCGTTCGAGGAGGACGAGGGCCTCTCCGTCATCCGCCTCGACGGCCTCCAGCGCGGCAATGCCGAAGTCGGATCGGGCGATCACGTCACCGTGCGCAAGACCGAATCGCGCCCCGCCCAGCGCGTCGTCTTCGCGCCCGCGCAGAAGGACATGCGCCTGCAAGGCCCGTCCGCCGCACTCAAGCGCAACTTCTTCCAGCGCCCCATGGTGCAGGGAGACCTCGTCGCCACCACCGGCCAGCAGCAGGTCGCGGACATCCCGCCCCAGCTGCGCCGCATGTTCAACGCGCCCGCCTATGCGCTGACCCAGATCCGCCTCAACGTCGTCTCCACCACCCCGCGCGGCATCGTCCACATCGACGAGAACACCGAAGTCGAACTGCGCGAGGTCTTCGAGGAAGCCCACGACGCGCGCGGCGACGTCAACTACGACGACGTCGGCGGCATGAGCGACACCATCCGCCAGCTGCGCGAAATGGTCGAACTGCCGCTGCGCTACCCCGAACTGTTCACCCGCCTCGGCGTCGCCCCGCCCAAGGGGGTGCTGCTCCACGGCCCGCCGGGGACCGGCAAGACGCGCCTGGCACAGGCCGTCGCCAACGAGAGCGAGGCCAGCTTCTTCTCGATCAACGGCCCCGAGATCATGGGATCCGGCTACGGCGAGAGCGAGAAGCACTTGCGCGAGATCTTCGAGGAGGCGACCAAGTCCGCCCCCGCGATCGTCTTCATCGACGAGATCGACTCGATCGCCCCCAAGCGCGACCAGGTCCACGGCGAAGCGGAAAAGCGCCTCGTCGCCCAGTTGCTCACGCTGATGGACGGCCTCAACAGCCGCGCGCACGTCGTCGTCATCGCCGCCACCAACCGCCCCGACGCCATCGACGAGGCCCTGCGCCGCCCCGGCCGCTTCGACCGCGAGATCGTCATCGGCGTGCCCGACGAAAAGGGCCGCCGCGAGATCCTCGGCATCCACACGCGCGGCATGCCGCTGAGCGAGCGCGTGGACCTGAACGAGCTGGCCCGCACCACCCACGGCTTCGTCGGCGCCGACCTTGCCGCCCTCGCCCGCGAGGCCGCGATCGAGGCGGTGCGCCGCATCATGCCCAAGCTCGACCTCGAGGCACGCACCATCCCCGCCGAAGTGCTCGACAACCTGCAGGTCTACCGCGAGGACTTCCTCGCCGCCCTCAAGCGCGTCCAGCCCTCCGCCATGCGCGAGGTCATGGTGCAGGTGCCGAACATCGGCTGGGCCGACATCGGCGGCCTGGACGAGGCGCAGATCAAGCTCAAGGAAGGCATCGAACTGCCGCTGAAGAACCCCGAGGCGTTCCACAAGCTGGGCATCCGCCCGGCCAAGGGCTTCCTCCTCTACGGCCCGCCCGGCACCGGCAAGACCCTGCTGGCCAAGGCCGTGGCGAAAGAGGCCGAGGCGAACTTCATCTCGATCAAGTCGTCCGACCTGCTCAGCAAGTGGTACGGCGAAAGCGAACAGCAGATCGCCAAGCTGTTCGCCCGCGCCCGTCAGGTGGCCCCCTGCGTGATCTTCATCGACGAGATCGACAGCCTCGTCCCCGCCCGCGGCATGGGCGGCGGCGGCAGCGAACCGCAAGTCACCGCCCGCGTGGTCAACACCATCCTCGCCGAGATGGACGGGATGGAGGAACTGCAGTCGGTCGTCCTCGTCGGCGCCACCAACCGCCCGGCACTGGTCGACCCTGCCCTCCTACGCCCCGGCCGCTTCGACGAACTGGTCTACGTCGGCACGCCCG
Source organism: Novosphingobium sp. FG90 (assembly GCF_057808725.1). Lineage (NCBI taxonomy): Bacteria > Pseudomonadati > Pseudomonadota > Alphaproteobacteria > Sphingomonadales > Sphingomonadaceae > Novosphingobium > Novosphingobium sp. FG90. The sequence continues at coordinate 886 of NZ_JBMDIO010000026.1, read as the reverse complement.
ACGCACCGGGCCGCGAACACATCCTCGGCATCCACACCAGCCGCATGCCGCTGGCCGAAGACGTGCGCCTTGGCGAGATCGCCGACCGCACCGAACGCTTCACCGGCGCGGATCTGGAAGACGTCGTCCGCCGCGCCGGCCTCATCGCCATCCGCAAACGCGGCGCGAGCGTGGAAGAAGTGACGATGCAGGACTTCGAGGAAGCCCTCGAAGACAGCCGCGCCACCGTGACCGAAGCCATGGAAGACGAATACCAGCGCATGAAAGGCGAGTTGAAAAAGCGCGCCATGGAAGTGACGCCGATCGGCTTCATCGCCCCGGGCATGGTGGAAAGCACACGCGAACGGAAGCACTGAGGGCCGGGGTGGGGCGCGGGATTTCCGGCGTCACCATCCCACCTCGCCGCTGTTTTCTCGCCCCCACCCTCGGCGCTGTTTCCCTCACCCTCGTCATTGCGAGCGTAGCGAAGCAATCCAGAGCGGCTTGAGCCCACGCTCGCGATGCGAACCTTCCGCCAAAGCAAAAGCCCGGTCCGTTGCGGCCGGGCTTTTGTCGTTTCAGGCAGGGAAGAAGGGAGAAGAGGAAATGCGAGGGCCATCGCCCTCGCGCTCCCGGGAATTGGCGAAGTTCGGCTGATTGTGGAATGACGATTTTACGCCTGAAAAATACCATAGTCGATATTTGGGAAAACTCTACCGGGCACCTTATTGGATAAGAGAAAAATTGTAGATAATCTTATACTTACATATTATGCTTCACCGATTATGGCTCCACCGCCATGGAACGCAAATTTCGATCTCAACAAGGGGTTTTTAATGGATTATCAATCTTATACCAAAACCTGTGGAATCTGACTCACCGAGGGTATCGGGTTTGGCGCTGACGT